>JBEVOS010000165.1:0-5819 GCA_040507435.1 Caulobacterales bacterium
AAGTCGCTGAATGCCGTCCCTTGCAAACCGATCCGCGCGCGTTTGATCTCCGTTCCGCCGTGCAGCATTGGCGCGGTTGAGCCAGTATTTTCCATGTCGACAGCGCCGAATGTCGCCTGCACGGCGCCGACGAATTGCAGCGAATTGCGCGAATTTGACCCTTCAAGGCGAGCGCCTGGATTTGTCGCAACAACGCGTCCAGACTCGGTTTGCGCTTCGACGCGATCTACGCGGCTAGACAAAATGGCCGTCACTTCGCGCAATTGGTCTTGCAGTGCTTGTATCTGTACATTCTGTAGTTCGATCTGGCGCGTTTGCGCCGCTACTTGATCCTGCAGGCTCGGCGCACGCGCCGTCTGAACCGGCTCAATCGCTTGCTGCGCCTCCGCGACGAGCGCCGCGCCCCCCATCAACCCAGCAGCAATCGCGGCGCCCTTTATAACCGTACGCATAAGCCCCCCTTGAAACGCGCAATTCTAGTCTAAGGAAGAATGAAGCCTTGCTGACGGAACACCGCCTGCGCCGGCCCGGTCTGCAAAAACGCGATAAATGCCCGCGCTTCTGCGCTGCGTCCGCCGCGCACAGCCGCCATTGGATAGGAGATGCGCGGGTAGCTCGTAGGCGGAAATTCACCGACAATGTGAATGCGCGGGCCGCTCGCCAATGCATCCGTTAGATAAACAATGCCCGCCCCCGCCTCGCCTATTTCAACGAACCGCAATGCAGCGCGCACGTTATCCGCGCGTACAACTTTTGCCGCCACGCTTCCCCACACGCCCAAATTTTGGAGCGCAGCGCGGCCATAGCGGCCCGCGGGCACACTCTCCGGATCGGCCATCGCCAACTTGCCGTTTTCGCCAAGCGCGGCAGCGAGATTCATGCCTAAGGCAATGCGCAAATTCAGCGGCCTATCGCTCGGCGAGATCAACACAAGTTTATTTGAGAGAAAACTGACGCGTGAGTTCGTGTCTATGAGACGCCGCTCAGCGAGATAATCCATCCACGCTTCGTCGGCGGACATGAAAGCATCAGCGCGGGCCCCTTGCTCAATTTGACGCGCGAGGACCGAACTCGCAGCGAAATTGAAAATGGGACGCGGACGGCCGCTGGCCTCATAGAGCGGTGCGATCGTGTTAAAGGCATCAGTCAGGCTCGCCGCCGCAAAGATACATGCAGGCTCTCGATGCGGCTCGGCCTGAGACGGCGTGGCCATTACGCCTGCCGCTGCAACCAATCCGATCAGCAGCTTACCTAGCGAACGGCGGATAAAGTTCATTGAGCGCCCCGTTATGTTTCATTGCGAATAACGCGGGGTGCCAGGGGCGGCAAGGGCAAAATAGAGGTCTATTTTAGATATTTTTGGAAGCCGCTGACATGCTCCGACGCTTTGGCGTCGAGCGCCGTCTGCATTTCGCGGTAATGTGAGAGCACAGCGCGCCCAACCTCCGTCACTTGTGCGCCGCCGCCTTTCGCGCCGCCCGTCGCTGATTCAACGACAGGTTTTTTGAACGCCTTGTTCATCGCGTCGACCAGCTGCCACGCCCGGCTATAGCTCATGTTCATGGCCTTCGCCGCTGCCGATATCGAACCGCATTTAATGATCTGGTCGAGGAGATCAGCCTTGCCTGGCCCCATCGCGCGTGCGTCGCCGACAATAACGCGGGGCCGAAGATCAATATTCGCGCGCGGCATATAGGCTCCTGGTGGGCAGCTCGGCGCCGCGCATGATATGGTGAAACGTACGCCGCGCAATGAGGAAGCGGCCCACGCTTAGGAGGATCGCGATGCTTAAAACCTACCGTGGAAGCTGCCATTGCGGCGCTGTGCGTTACGAAGCTGATATCGACCTCTCAGCCGGTACGGGCAAATGCAATTGCTCCATCTGCACAAAAACCCGCTCGTGGGGCACCACAATAAAGCCGGAGGCATTCCGGCTGCTTACCGACAAGAACATGCTCGCCGATTACCAGTTCAACACCAAGCAAGGGCATCAATATTTCTGCCGGATTTGCGGCGTGCGTTCATTTGGCGAAGGCGACGTGGCGGAGATCGGCGGCCCGTTCGTTTCGATAGCAATCAATTGCCTCGACGACGTCAGCGATGAGGAATTGGCGGCGCTGCCCGTCAATTTCGGCGATGGGCGCGGCGACAATTGGATGAACCCGCCGAAAGAGACACGGCATTTATAGCGCTTTGTTTTGAATACTTGGACCCAGAGCCAGACTAGATCGTTCCACTCAAAAGGAATGCAACGTGACCGAAGCTCACTATCATATTGTGCCGCATGACGGCGGCTGGACCTACAAGGTTGGCGACGTTTTCGGCGCAACCTACTCTTCGGAAGCGCAGGCGCGTGATGCCGCCGAACGCGCCGCCGCCGAGCAGCGTGTCGCGCCCGAGCAGCATGATGTCGAATATGAAGACGAGAACGGCCGCTGGCGTACGGAGATATCGGGCGGCGCGCCCGATACTGAGGTGGACTGATCGACTTCATACATTCGCCCTTAGGCGACGCGTGCAACAAATCGGGGTAGAGAAACGCTCATGACGAGCGATTTTCAGCACGAACCCGATTCGCCGTGGATTTTCCGCACTTATGCGGGGCACTCTTCCCCCACAGAAAGCAATAAGCTGTATCGCGCCAATCTCGCCAGGGGGCAGACAGGCCTTTCGGTTGCATTCGATCTCCCGACACAGACAGGCTACGATTCTGACCATAGCCTCGCTCGTGGCGAAGTTGGTAAGGTCGGCGTTCCGATCGGACATCTTGGCGATATGCGCGCGTTGTTCGATGGTATTCCGTTGGCGCGGATGAACACAGCCATGACGATAAACGCGCCAGCGCCTTGGCTGCTCGCGCTTTACGTCGCACTTGCCGATGAGCAGGGTGCAGACCGAAAAGCACTGCAAGGCACGACACAAAACGACATTATCAAAGAGTATCTTTCGCGCGGCACTTACATTTTTCCGCCCAAGCCTTCGCTCGATCTCACGGCGGACACGATAGCGTGGTGTCTATCGGAAACGCCAAAATGGAATCCGCTTAACGTATGCTCCTACCATTTGCAGGAAGCGGGCGCGACACCGGAGCAAGAGCTCGCCTATGCGCTCGCGACGGCGATCGCCGTACTTGATGCTGTGCGTGCGCGCGGCGAGGTGAGCGATGTGCAAATGCCGGCCGTATTTCAACGGCTTTCGTTTTTTGTGAACGCCGGCGTTCGGTTCGTCACCGAGCTTTGCAAGATGCGCGCTTTCACCGAATTGTGGGACGAGATCGGATTGCAACGTTATAGTGTGACCGATGAAAAGAGCCGCCGCTTTCGCTATGGCGTGCAAGTTAATTCGCTCGGCCTCACGGAACCCCAAGCAGAAAACAACGTCTATCGCATCCTGATCGAGATGCTGGCCGTTACGCTCTCGAAGAACGCGCGCGCACGCGCCGTACAATTGCCTGCCTGGAATGAGGCGCTGGGGCTCCCCCGCCCCTGGGATCAACAATGGTCCCTGCGCATGCAGCAGATTTTGGCCTTTGAGACGGATCTTCTTGAGTTCGAGGATTTGTTCGATGGCTCGGCGGTCGTCACAAAAAAAGTTGATGCGCTGAAAGAAGCTGCGCGCGATGAACTCACGAAGATCGACGCAATGGGCGGATCGGTGATCGCTGTCGAGAACGGCTACATGAAGGAAGCGCTTGTCGAAGCAAACAGGCGTCGGGCGGAAGCCATCGAGCGAGGTGAGCTAACCGTCGTGGGAGTCAATAAATTCACCGAGGCTGAGCAATCCCCGCTCTCTGCGGGCGATGGGATGATACAGCAAATCGACGTGATGGCGGAGGACCGGCAAGTCCGCTCATTGAACGCTTGGCGGGCACAGCGCGACAACAGGTCTGTGATTGCGGCGCTTGCAGAGCTACAGGCCAGCGCGCGCGAACGGCGCAATATCATGCCGGCTTCCATCGCCGCTGCAAAAGCGGGCGCGACGACTGGCGAGTGGGCGCAGGCCTTGCGGGAGGTATTCGGCGAGTATCGCGCGCCAACCGGTGTTACGCTCGTTGTCGCCAGCGAGGGTGAAGATATTGATCACGTAAAGACAGAGGTCGCCGTGCTTTCCGAAAAGCTGGGGCGGGAGCTTACCTTCCTTGTTGGCAAACCAGGACTCGATGGGCATTCCAACGGCGCCGAGCAAATCGCTGCGCGTGGGCGCGCTGTTGGAATGAATGTCGTTTACGAGGGTATTCGCCTTACGCCTGCTGAGATCGCCGCCGCCGCGCGCGAGAAGAACGCGCATGTCGTTGGCCTCTCGATTCTTTCCGGCTCTCATCTCGACCTTGTGCGTGATGTCGTGCGCTTACTGCGGGAAGCAGGCTTGGAGAATGTGCCGGTCATTGTTGGCGGCATCATCCCGCCTGCTGATGAGATGGCGCTCAGGCAAATGGGCGTCGCGCGCGTTTACACGCCGAAAGACTTCAAAATCACCGGCATTATGGGGGACGTTGTTAAGCTGGTTGCGGAGAAAGCGCTTTCACCAGCCGCGTCATAGCCGCCGCGCCCAGGAGCGGCGCAACGAACGGGACGATCGAACATATCAGCCCAACTATAAACACGGCGAATGGCGCACGTTTTCGTAGCGTACGCGCATCGCGCCAATTCATCGCGCGCAACGCGGCGAGAGACGAATATTCGCGCCCCATCAGATAGCCGTTAAGCGCCAGAAACCACGCGAAGCCAATTCCAGGTACAAAAAAGAGCGGTAACGAAATCAGGTTCAACAACAATGCGGGAATGGCGATGCGTAGCCCGTTCCATATCCCCTCGTACAACGGAACCATGCGCCCTTTGGGCTGGCCCGGAAACACTTTGCTCTCTACGCGCTCGGCCGCGACATCAAACAAAAGCCCGCCCAGAAACATTGATATGGCAGGAGCCAACAAAACTGCGATGACGAGAATGGCGGCGCCGCCAAGGAGTTGTGCGGCCTCAAACACCCAGCGCAGCGCGCCAGCCCCTTCAGGGATCAACGGCAGAAGATAAGTGAAGGCCGCCCAAGCCGCGCCGATCGTCGCTGCAAACGCTAAGATCACACAGATCAACGCATGCCAGCGGAGCCGCGACGAAAAAATGTCGCTCATCCCGCCCGAAACCGCCCGAAAGGCCGCGCTTACGCTTGACATATGATGCACCCTTTTACTCGTGCGGCCTTCTGGCGCGCGCGGGTTGACGGCCTGCCCCCGAGCGCCCATTCCCCTCCGCACGATCGGGGACCTCATGGAAGCGCAAGATCAAGAGCCGGCACAGCCCCTTGGCGCGCGTATTCGGAATGAGATTGCGGATTGGGCTAAAACGCTCGCCTGGGTGATTCCCACCTACCTCATCTTCACGACCGTCGCCTTCGCGAATTACTCGATCCCGTCGGAAAGCATGGTTCCCACCCTGCAGGTTGGGGACAGAGTCGTCGTCTCGAAATTCGCATACGGCTATAGCCGCCACTCCTTGCCGCTCAATCTCGGCTCGCTCATGCCGACGGGCGATCGCCGCCTGTTCCAAAGCATGCCCAAACGCGGCGACGTCATCGTATTCATCAACGCTAAGGACAATAATAAGGTGATGATCAAGCGGCTGATCGGCCTGCCGGGCGATCGGATCACCGTCCGGAATGGCGTGCTGCGGATCAACGGCGAGACGGCGCGATTGTCAGAAGGCGTCAGGTTCGTGCGGGAGGCCTACCAAGAGGGCCCGGAAGATGTCACCGCATTCGAAGAGACCCTGCCCGGCGGCGTGCGCCACAAAATCCATGAATTTCCGCAGGGGTCGCAGTTCGAC
>JBEVOS010000185.1:0-5311 GCA_040507435.1 Caulobacterales bacterium
GGATGACCCAAATTCGCAGGCGCGCGCCATCGCGGTCGAAACGCCGCGCTACGAATTGGATGTGAGTCTGGATGCTGGGTATTCTTCAGAGTCTTCTGAGAATGCGCGCGCCGGAATGCCTGACCTCGACACCACGCTTGAGATTGGGCCGCAGCTTACGATCAATCTGCATGATTCAGGCTGGACGGAAGAGGGGCGTCGCCGCTTGCGCGTGTTGCTGCCGATCCGCGAGGTGGGCGCGACGAATTTCAAAAGCTACGAGCACCTTGGCTATATTTTTCAACCCGCCATAACATATCGGCGGCAATGGCCGGGTTCGCCGCGCACGAGCTATTCCACGACGCTCGCGTCTGTGTGGGCGACGGAAGGCGTGCAGGATTACTATTATCAAGTCGATCCAACATACGCGACGGCGACACGCCCTGCCTATGATGCGAAGGGCGGTTATCTGGGCACGCATTTGCAGATTTCAGGACGGCGTGAAATCCGGCCGGATTTCCATCTATTCTTGACATATCGCCTGCGCTCTCTGAAGGGCTCGTCGAATGATGACAGCCCGCTGCATCAGGAAGACCTGACGCATGCGTTTTCGGTAAGTGCGGTGTGGACGCTTATGCGCTCAGACCGGCGCGCGCAGGATGGCGATCAGTAAGCTAGCCGTTTTCGTCGAAGAGCGCGCGCAGTGTTGAAAGGACGCGCTTGCCCTGACTATCTGTTGGGATCGCATCGACAAAACGCCAGTGCTTTGGCCGTTCAGATGGCTCCAGCGTTTCTGACAGTTTGTGGCGCAGTTCGCGCGAGAAACGGAATGCGCCCAGATTTTTGAGAGTGTCTGCACCAGCCGGGGTTAACACGACGATTGCTGCAAGCGCAGTTTTGCGCGCGGGCAAAGATAGCGTTGACGCATCCGCAATTTCTGTAAGCGCGCGAAGCGCCGCTTCAACGCGCGTCAGGGAAACGCGTTTGCCTTCAATTTTTTCGACACGATCGCCGCGCGGCTTCAACTTGAACCGGCCGTCGTTCAGAATTTCTACCCCATCTCCAGTTTGATAGGGTGCATCATCGGGCAGATAGGGCGAACAGACTTCCAGGAGATCGTTTTCGTCTGCGCTTACGAGAATATTGGAGAAGGGCGTCCATGCTGCGCCTTGCTCCCGCTGACGCCGCCAGCCGATGCCGCCTGTTTCCGTACTGCCGAGCACTTCGATCGGGTATTCATCCATAGCGAATGCGCACGCTTGCGCAGCCTCGAAGGGGAGCGCTTGTCCTGATGAAAAAACCAGTTTTGGCGTTTGCGCAAAGAATCCTTGATGCGGCGGGAGCCGCGTCAAGTGCGCGGGACTTGAAATCAGCGTGACGCCATCGCCGAGTTTACCACCGAGCTCTTCCCAATAGAGCGCGGCTGTATCGTCGGAAGTTCGTCCACTCATCACAGGCCAAAAGATGCGGAAGAGCAGGCCATAAATGTGCTGGTGAGACACAGTTGCGCGCACATGCCGGGCTTCCGCGCGCCATACGCTATCGAGCGCACGCGCTTCTATTTCCAGGCGTGAAAGCGATTTCGGCACGGGTTTCGGCGCGCCTGTTGAGCCGGAGGTAAAGAAAACAAGATCGAGATCGCGTGCGGCTGCGTTGAACGCCAGTATATTGGATGCGTCTGCACCGGAAAGGTCGAAGGCATTGTCGTCCAGCAACTGTGCGGGATCACAGCCGATTTCCCCGAGATAAGACGCCTGGGTATGCGCGGGCAAGACAACACGTTTTGCTTTAAGTGCAGCGGCCAGTAAGCCTGCGACGAATTTCGCAGCTGAGGATGTGTGGAGATAAATTTCGGTCTGTTTCGAATTTAGACTCCCCGCCGCACGCTCGGCCGCGGCGCGAATTTGCCCGGCGGTTATTGTCATGTCGCCAGCGGTGAACATCACGCGCGATGACTCCGCCGTAAGAACGGAATCGATGAGGCCTTTCATGGTGCGCTGGTCTTTGCATCTTTCGCACGCATGATTCCGCGCAGTAAAAACTCACCCGCGAGAAGCGCGCCCATTGCGATATAGGCGATCAAGCCGTTATAGAGCGTCCAAACGCGCCAATCGGCATAAAGCGCGGTCCATATCGCGATCGCGCCATTCACAATGAAAAAGCCGACCCATACCCATGTCACTTTGCGTGTCCACCGAACGCCTTGTTGGGGCAGCTCGGGCTCAGCGATCCGCGCGAGCCGCTCGATCATTGGCGGGCCGTTGATGAGAGTCGCTGCGAACGCCACCAGCATGCTGGCGTTCATCACAGCTGGATAGAGGCGTACAGCGAGGTCACGGTTGAAGAAAGAGATCGCTGCGATCGTGATGGCGACGGCGAGCAGACCCCATGTCATTGCGCCGGGAATTTTATCGCGTAAGCCAAGCAGCCCTCGCGCGACGAGCAAAACGCATAGACCCAGAATAACCCATCCGGGCCCAACCACGCGCACTGAGATCGCCGCGAGAAGGGGGTAGAGGATCGACAGAGCGACAAGAATCGCCGCGGAGGGATCAACCCTCGGCATGTATCCGCTGCACGAGATTAAGAACGTCGTCGATCGTGCGCACGCTGACAAAATCCTCCTTAAGAATTTTGCGCCCGGTGAATTCCTGCAACTTCACCATCAGATCCACCGCATCGATTGAATCGAGGTTCAATTCCTCGACGAGGTCAGCTTCAGGCGTGATCAGCTCCTCAGGCACTTCAAATGCGTGCGTGAGATATTTCGAAACTTCATTGAAGACGGTTTGCCGATCCATCTTTCACCCCGTCAGCGACGTGCATTTTCCACGAACGCCGCGAGTTTTGCGACATTCTGGAAATGCGCGTTCATCGCTTTGTCCTCGGGGTCGATTTTGACGCCGTATTTCTTTTGCAGAGCAACGCCAATTTCGAGCGCGTCGATAGAGTCGAGCGAGAGGCCCTCATTACCGAAGAGATTTTCGTCCGAGGAGATTTCGTCGGCGGAGACGTCCTCAAGGTTGAGAACGTCAATGATGAGAGTTTTGATTTCGGCTTCCAACGCGCTCATGTCGCCAATGCGTCCTCTAATTTCTTTGCAACCGCTGCGTTCAGGTGCCGGACAGCGATTGATGGCTGCTCATATCGGTACGCGTCGTCCAACTCAATGCGGTCATGTACGCGGACAACCCAGCATGGCTGCTTTGTAGGCACCTTCCACCAGGGCTCCCCCTTAAGGAGAAAGGGCGGGTCGCATGCCACGGTCACGAGCCGGATAGGGGCTTCGGTGCGGACCGCTACATGGGCGTAGCCGCGCTGGTAGCGGCGCTTCTGACCCGGCAGCGTTCGGGAGCCCTCCGGAAAAATGACGAGATTGTTGCCGGACTTAAGGGCGGCGGAGCAGTCCTCCAGCAGACGCTCAGGATCTCCAAGGTTAGGGATGTAATTGGCTGCTTTGACGACACCGGCCATGAACGGGTTGCGCCAGACGCCAGCCTTCACGACGACCTGGGTCCGGTCCATGCAAGCCATGATCAGGATCACGTCGATCAGCGTGACGTGGTTGGAAATGACGAGCGAGCCACGCTCCGCATGGAGCAGGTTTGCGCCTTCACAGCGCACGCGTATCGCGCCAACCGAACACATGAACCAGACAAAAAAGCGGAAAGCGCCGTGGATGGTTTGCTGCGCGATGCGTTCGCGGCGCGCGATGTCGCGAATGATAAAATTGAGCGCCGGAAAGTAGGTGATGGCCAGCACCAATCCGCCGATTCCAAACAAAGCGAATGACGCGGCAGTGCCAATTGTCCGCCAAATGCGATCGAGAAGGGCGATCATGCCGTGCGCGCCTCCGTCGCGCTGATCGTGACGCGCCGCGCGCCGCCTTGTAGCGCGCGGGCGAGTTGAGCAACGCCATTTCGCCCAGGCAAAAGTTTTGCGGACGTTTCGTTTGTTGAATTTGGCAATGTCAGCAGAAGGCCCAGGTGTGCAGCAGGGCCGTCCTCATCGAACTGCACGTAAATATCCGGCGCTGGCAAATCCGTGGCGACGACGACGACTGTTTTTGCGTCTCCCGATGCGAGGCGCAGATAGGCGTCCAATAATCCGGCGGCGAGACTCGCGCCATTTGCGGCGATCGCCGTGTGACTTGATCTCGCGCCGAGACTTTGCCCGATGAGGCCAGCTGGCGCGTTATGGACCGAGAGAGAAAAGGTCGCTGGAGAAAGAAGTTCGGCGCGCGCCAGATCGCTAAGCAGCGACGCGGCTCCTGCGATATCCCCGTAATTCGAGCTCAGTACGAGATCGCTCTCAGGCGCCTGCCTCATAAGACGAAGGCAGGCGCGCACCGTTTCGCGTGCGAAAGGCGGCATGCGGCGGCGGAGTGCGGTGGGGATTTCGCTTGAGTCAGCTACGGCGCCAAGCGTCTCAGCGCCTTCCCCGGCGCCCAATATGGCGCCCCAATCCAGTATCTCGAGCTCGAGACGCACGCTTTCTCCCCCAAAGCAAAGGTAGCATAAGCGTCACATTGTGGAAGCGACTTCAGGCAGCATTGTTTACGCGATTGGCGGTGTGCCCGGCTTTGCCCCGGCTGCGCATGCGCCGAGAATTGCGCAAAGCCAAACAGCGGCGGATTTGCTCACCCGAATTCGCGACGAGGCCTTTGGGCCGGACTGCCATGTATCGAAGAGTCATAGCCGCGGCATGGCAGCGGCGGCGGCGGCTTCCAGCTTGGCCGGCGTTGACATCGAGTTCATGAGACCGGGGCGGGCGGGCAGCCGAATCTTGGCGCTTTTTATGGACGGGGTAGAGCCGGACGTGGACGATCGCGCTTTTTACCGCGCCTGGACGTTTGGCGAGGCCCACTACAAGGCGTTTGGAAAAAACCCTTCACCGGCAATGATTACCGGTTTGTTGTCCTCCTCGTTTGAGCTCGATCGTGCTTATGAGTTGTCTGGCGTTAGCGTTCTGCATTTGGAGCCGCAGCCAGATTTCATGTTCAGCTTAGTTTGGTCCGGCCATGCAGCGCCGCGCCGTCTAGCGGTTTGAGCCGCCCGAAAGTGCTTTCAAAGACACGCGAAACGGCATCTGCAGCAGGAGGCGGGTGTGCAGCAGAGTCATGCGCACATTGTCCGCGAACATGCGGAAGTTCGATGGATTGTTCTGCGGGTAGATCACTTTGGTCGGCATGTTGATCACCGGTGTGCCGTACCAGTGCAGTAGAACGATGATCTCCGTGTCGAAATCCATGCGCGCGCCAACGAATTCACGGCGAAACACGCGCTCGGTTACTGCGAGCGGATAAAGGCGATAGCCGACCATTGAATCGGCT
>JBEVOS010000256.1:0-4078 GCA_040507435.1 Caulobacterales bacterium
TTGCACGTTCAGTTCCGTGAACAGCGCGGTTAGGTTTGGATAGGTCGCCTCGTTGTAAACGATAAAGCCCGTATCAACCGGGCCATAAGGCGTATCGACCGTATTGGCATGGCCGCCAAGCCGATCTTCTTTCTCATAAAGCGTCACCCTATGGCGCTTCCCGAGCAGCCACGCCGCCGAAAGGCCGGTGACCCCCGCTCCGATGACTGCAACGGAAAGGTCGCGCGAATGGGGACCGTGACCGCCGCCGGCGCCATCTTCAGAAATTCTCATTGCTCGTATACGGCCCGACAGGCGCGACGGATGCCTTGCACACTCAAATAGTTGATCCACCCCCGGCCGATATGCGTATACTGAGGATGCAGCTTGCCGCTGGCCTCGCCGATCACCCAAAACGCCCCGCTCTTCTGATGCAGGGCCGTAGGAAGCCGATGCTCAATTCCGGCGCAGACAAGCAGACGCCTCAAGACATATTAGAACTTATGCGGCGCATAGCCCGACGCGACCGGCAAGCGTTTGCAGACTTGTTCTTGCTCGTAGCCCCGAAAGTAAAAGGACATCTGATGCGCCTTGGCGCATCTCCGTCCGCGGCGGAAGAACTTGCGCAGGAAGTTATGATCTCCATCTGGCGCAAGGCAGAAATGTTTGATGAAACGAAATCGGCGCCGATGACGTGGATATTCGTCATCGCTCGAAATCTTCGCATCGACTCGCTCCGCCGCGAGCGCAGCGCCACGACCTACGGCTCACAACCGCCTGAAACCGAAGATCACGTGACGGCTTCGCCAAGTGAGGTTGTCGACGCGCACGACCGCGAACGCCGCATCAGCTCAGCAATGGGCGAACTCTCGAGCGACCAGCGTGAGCTTATTCGCCGCTCGTTTTTCGAAGATGAGCCGCATATTGCCATCGCGGCCTCGCTTGGCTTGCCGCTTGGAACGGTTAAATCCCGTATCCGCCTCGCGTTGAAGAAACTGCGCCTCTGCCTTGAGGATCTGAAATGATCGGCGCACCGCAACATCATCCATCCGTCGAAACCTTGACGGCATTCGCTGCAGGCACGCAGCGCGCGGGCTTTGATTTTGTGACGGCTGCTCACGTAAATATGTGCGCGCAATGTCAACGTCACGTCGCGGCCCTTGAATATGTTGGGGGCGCTGGGATTGCGGAAGGCGCTGCGGTCGAAGTGGATGCGCATTCGCTTTCGCATGCGCTTAATCGGCTCGATATCCCGCCCAAAGCGCCGCAACCTGCGTATTCGATTGAAGATATTCTGCGCAAAGCTAAACGCCGCTGGGTCGCGCCAGGCATCTGGGTCGCGAAAGTTGAGACGCCGCACGCAACCGAAGACCGCGTCTATATGCTGGGCGCTGCGCCAGGCGCGGTCACGGCCAAGCACACGCACGAAGGCCCGGAATTCACCCACATTCTATCGGGCGCCCTGCAAGATGACGGTGTCATATATCGCGCGGGCGATTTCAGCGAACGCGGTTCCGATCATATGCATCGCCCGAGCGCCTATGGTGACGAACCCTGTATTTGCCTCTTCGCAACGAACGGCCCTCTGAAGGCGCAAGACTTTATCAGCCGTCTCGCGTTCATGGTCGCGGGGGTATGATCACCTTCACGACGCTGCTTGATGCATGAATTCGAAAGCCAACGGAACGGATGGATGTCTAGCTTTGTCATATCGTGGCTGGTGGCGGCCGCAATTATTCTCGTACTGGATGGAATTTGGCTGACGCAGATCGGCCCGCGTCTCTATCGCCCGCTGATCGGAGAATTGCTCGCGCCAAATGTGAACATCACTGCGGCGATAGCATTCTATCTCATCTACGTGACCGGGACAGTGTTTCTTGCTGTGACGCCCGCCTTGGACAGCGGCAGCATTACGAAAGCGCTCCTGCTCGGAGCAATACTCGGCTTCGTCGCTTACGGCACATACGATCTCACAAACCATACCACGATGAAGGTCTGGGATATCCGCGTCACGCTGGCCGATATGGCATGGGGCGTATTCCTGACTGCCTCTGCGGCCGTTGGCGCGACGTTTGTCACGATGCAATTTAGATAATCAGCCATATGCTGCATCGAGCATCTCGGCTGCGAGTTCGCGCGTGAGCGGCAGTGGATTTCCACCAGCAGTTGGGTCCGTCAGCGACATCTCGAGTATTTGCGCGTAACCTTCGCGCGGCACTTTGAAATCCGTAAGTGTGACGGGCACGCCGAGATCTGCACGTAACGTCACGACGAACTCGATAAAACCGTCAAATCCGCCCTCGATCCCAAGATAAGCGGCAAGGCGAGCGATCTTCTCCTCGATCGCAACCCGATTGGCTTTAAGCACCGCAGGCATCACCACTGCATTGGTCATGCCGTGATGCGTATCGTAGAGCGCTCCGATCGGATGGCTAAGCGCATGTATGGCGCCTAAGCCTTTCTGAAATGCTGTCGCGCCCATCGCGGCGGCGGCCATCATATTTCCGCGCGCTTCGACGTCGCCAGGCATCTTATAAGCGCGAGGCAAATACTCTTTTACAAGCCGCATCCCTTCCACAGCGACGCCATCGGCGAGCGGATGAAAAAAGGGCGCGCAGTAAGCCTCAAGACAATGCGCGAACGCATCTAGCCCAGTGCCAGCAGTGATCACAGGCGGCATGCCAATCGTAAGCTCTGGATCGCAGATTACGATCGACGGCATCATCTTCGGATGAAATATAACTTTCTTCACATGCGCTTTCGTATCTGTGATCACGCCAGCTCGGCCGACTTCCGATCCTGTCCCAGCAGTTGTCGGCACGGCGAGAATCGGCGCGACGCCGGCCGGATCGGCGCGCATCCACCAATCGCCGATGTCTTCAAAATCCCACACAGGTCGCGTTTGCCCTGACATAAAGGCCACGAGTTTTCCAAGATCTAATCCAGAGCCGCCGCCAAATGCGATCACGCCGTCATGCTTGCCAGCGCGATATTGCGAAACGCCCGCCTCAAGATTCTCGTCACTTGGGTTCGACCGCACATCCGAGAAAATATCGGCTTCAAGCCCCGCATCCTTCAATGACTGTAGCGCGCTCGCCGTAAGCGGAAGCGCGGCAAGTGCTTTGTCCGTAACAAGCAGGGGCCGGCGCATGCCCAGGGCGCGAACGTGATTCGGCAGCTCGCTAACTCGTCCAGCGCCGAACTTAATCGGCGTCGGCCAGTTCCAATTCGCGGAAACGCTCATCATGTCCTCAAATGATAGGATTTCGGGCGCGTAAGATTATGAAAGCCGATAACGGAAAGAGCGCCGCCACGGCCTGTATCTTTGCAGCCGGTCCAGCAAAGCGCGGGATCAAGGTAGTCGCAGCGATTCATAAAAACCGTGCCCGTTTCTAGACTGGCTCCGATCGCGGCAGCGCGCGATCGGTCTTGCGTCCAGATCGAAGCCGTGAGTCCATAATCACTGTCATTCATCAGCGCGACGGCATCGGCATCACTCTTCACTTTCATGATCCCGACGATCGGTCCAAAACTCTCCTCGCGCATCACGCTCATCTGGTGGTTGACGTTGGTCAGCACCTCGGCCGGCAAGTAGGGCGAACCCTCGCGGTCGCGCTCGTCCTTTACCTTGAGATGCGCCACGGCGCCCTTCCGTCCCGCCTCGGCCTTCTGCTCGCGAATGAAGTCGGCAAAGCGCGGCTGCGCCATCGGGCCGATCACGGCGTCCTTGTCGAGCGGGTTGCCGAGCGTCCAGTTGCGGCTCTCGGCGATGAAGCCGTCGACGAAATCGTCATAGACCTCCTCGTGGACGTAGATCCGCTCGATGCCGCAGCAGCACTGGCCGGAGTTGAAGAACGCGCCTTCCGCCAGGTTGGCGATGGCATGGTCGATTTTCGCATCGGGCAGGACATAGGCCGGGTCCTTGCCACCGAGTTCCAGGCCCATGGTCATGAAGGTGCCGGCGGCCGCCTTCTCGATGGCGCGTCCGCCCGCCACGGAACCTGTAAAGTTGACGTGGTCGATCCTGCCCGAGCCGAGAAGCCGTTCCGTCTGGCCGTGGTCGAGGACGATGTTCTGGAACACGCCCTTCGGCAGGCCG
>JBEVOS010000283.1:0-3767 GCA_040507435.1 Caulobacterales bacterium
ACAATAAAATCATCACGGTTTGGAAATTCCGCACCATGTGCGAGGATGCCTGCGCGCTGCCGACGCGCCAGGTTCAGGCGCGCGATCCGCGGCTCACACGGATCGGCGGCTTCCTGCGCTATATGAGCCTCGATGAATTGCCGCAGCTCTTCAATGTGATTGCTGGCGATATGGCGCTGGTCGGACCGCGTCCGCACGCAATCGATATGCGTGCTTCCGATAAGCACCTAGCTGAAATCGCACCGGACTACACGCACCGCCATCGCGTCAAGCCGGGCATCACCGGCTGGGCGCAGGTGAATGGATCGCGGGGCCCAATCGAAACGCCTGAGCAAGTCAAAGAACGGATGCGTCTCGACCTCGAATATATCTCGAAGGCGTCCTGCTGGTTCGATGCCTGGATTATAGCGCGCACAATTCCTGCCCTCGCATTTGGCCGGAACACTGTGCGGTGATTGCAAACCGCCTTCTTACGCAGGCGCCATTGCAGATCGTGCAAGCATTCATCGGCTTCGCGACGTTGTGGGCTTTCACGCGGCTAATGACGCCGGCGGACTACGGCGCCTATACGCTGCTCGTATCCGTGAGCATGCTCGCGCATACCGTGGCATTCACGTGGGCCGAAGCCGCCGCGTTTCGTTATTCCACAACGGATGATGCGAATGCAAAGCTCAAAAGCTTAGCGGCGCTCCGCACCGTCGCAATTACTGGCGCCGCTATAGTCGCTTTCATCGCGCTCTTAGGTTTTTGGGTCTCCGGAAAATATGGCGCCGCGATCGCCTTCACGGCAGCCGCCGCCTATTTACGTTTCTTGACGCGTCTCGCGCGCGAAACGGAGAGGGCGAGTCAACAAACGTCGCGTTACGTAATCAACGAACTCAACATCACGATCGATCGGTTCGGTATCGGCGTCTTCCTGCTGCGCTTTACCCAGCTTGGCGTAGCAGCGCCGTTCGCGGGCCTCGCGATCGCGAGCGCTATTCTGGCGATGCGTGATACGCCGCGCCTCTTGGCGCCAGCGAAAGGCGCAGCGACAGATCTCGAAACAATCATGTCGTTTGCCCGCTACGGCGTGCCGCTCGCCGCAACGCTTGCGCTTGATCTGGGGGTACAAACCGCAACACGATTAATCCTTGCAATCACACATGGCGAAACGGCGGCAGGCGTCTACGCGGCGGCTTATGGCCTCGCACGTCCGCTGGATCTGCTCTGCATTTGGATCGGCTTGTCGGCGGGACCGGTCCTGCTTGAGGCTTTCCGCGCGCGGCGTATGGATCGTGTTCGCGCGATATCGCAAAACGCATTTCTAAGCCTTGTTGCAATCGCAATTCCAGCCGCTGCGGGCCTCGCCTTGGTCGCAGCGCCTCTGAGCGAAGCGATGATCGGCGCAGGCCTACGCGATGCAGTCTCACAAACCTTGCCCTGGCTGGCGCTCGCTGGGCTATGCAATGGCGTCGCGCTTCACATCTTTTCCGAGTCGTTCCAACTCACCGAGAAAACGCTTTGGCGCGCCGCACTCCTTATCTGCGCCGCCATCCTTCAGCTAACGCTGACGTGCATTTTGACGCCGCTTTATGGGCCGCAAGGAGCCGCAATAGCCGCTGCAGCGGGCGCCGCAATGACGCTCGCGCTGTTCGCAATCAGCAGCTTCCGGCTGATCGGCTTTACGCCTGAATTCTCTAGCCTCGCAAAAATCGCATGCGCAACCGCCGCAATGGCGTACGCCGTTATGCTGGCGCCGCAGTCCGGCGGAATAGGCGAATTGATCGTAAAAAGTGCGATCGGCGCTTGCGTTTACGCATTAGTCGCCTTCGTCCTCGATATTGGCGCCGCGCGCACGAAATGCGCGGCGCTTCTGCCGGCGGCGTTCAGACTTACTCAGAGCAAAGCATGACCGCCGCCCACGCTATCGCTAAACGGCCAGTTCCTGAACAGACCGTAAAGACGCGCGCCAGCGAAACGGCGCCGGCGCTAAGCATCCTCACCCCGTTCTTTCGCGACGACCCCGTGCCGCTTATGCGCAAGCTCGCGCGCGTGCACGCATGCCATAACGTCGAACTCATTCTGGTAAGCGATGGCGGAAGCGCAGCCGCCACAATCGCGCGGGTCGTGACAGCAGCGGAAGCGCTGCCGTTTGCAGTCACTCTGATCGTATTTGAGAAAAACCAAGGCCGCGCGATAGCGCGCAATCGGCTGATTGAAGAAGCGCGCGGCCGTCACGTCCTGTTCCTCGATGCCGATATGGCTCCGATTGGCGAAGATTTTGTTGATTGTTGGCTCGATATGATTGCTGCGGAAAATCCTGCCGTCGCGTTCGGCGGCTTCTCGGTTGACGCCATCGTGCACCCGGATGCGCGCGTTCACCACGGCATGTCGACGGCGTCGGAATGTTTGAGCGCCGCCGAGCGCGCACGCGATCCCGCGCAATTTCTCGCGACGAGTAATCTGCTCGTGCGCCGCGATGTGCTTGCATCGACGCCCTTTGACGACGGATTTGTGGGCTGGGGGTGGGAGGATGTCGATTGGGCGCTCCGCGCTGCACACCGTGCGCACATAATGCACGTCGATATTCCAGCCATTCACAAAGGCCTCGACACGGTCGAAACACTCCTGCGCAAATATACGGAAGCGGGTCCAAACTACGGGCGTCTCGCGCAAAAACATCCTTCGCAGGTGCGCCAGTTTCGCTCCTACCGCGCCGCGCGCGCACTAAGCTTCTTGCCTGGCTTAACAAATCTCCGCGCAATACTGTCGTGGTTCGCACGCGATCCATTTGGCGTCACGCCTCTACGCGCGCGCTGCGCCGCATTGCGCCTCTACCGAAGCGCGATCTACGCGGAGCATTTGCCGTGAACTCCGCCTATGCGCCTTCACGCAATCTGAGCGCCAAAATCATCCGCCGCATGACTCAATGGCGCGCCGCACGGCCAATCGATATCGCACTCACGCGACCGCTTCTTTCGATCACGTTTGACGATTTTCCTATAACCGCCGCCACAAATGGCGCGACAGTGCTTGAAGAGCACGGAGCGCGCGGAACCTTTTACGCGAGCGCTGGGATGGAAGGGCAGGAAGGCCCATGCGGACGTAACTTCAGCCGCGATGACCTTACCGCGCTCGATCAGCGCGGCCACGAAATTGGCTGCCATGGCTTTGCACATGACGACGCCGCGCAGCGGCCCACACAAGAGTCCATTATCGATATGGAAGCGAACGCGAAAGCGCTCGCCGCGATGGGACATACACAGCCGTTGACCACGCACGCTTATCCCTACGGCGAAACCCGCTTCGATCTGAAAATGCAACTTCCGAACGCAATACGCGCGGCGCGCGGTGTGCTGCCGGGATTGAACATCGGCCGCAGCGATTGCGCTCAATTACGCGCCTACCCATTCTTTGGCGCAGACGCGTTCGAAAGCGTGCGGGACGCGCTTGTCGATGCAGCCCGCCGCAAGGCGTGGCTGGTTGTGTTCACGCACGATGTGGATTTGTGGCCGTCGCCTTGGGGCGCGACGCCCGCCGCTCTTACTGCGCTCGTGCGTGCGGCCAAAGCCCTCGACTTCGATATCCTTCCAATGCGAGAAGCCGCGAACATCGCGATGCAGGTAAGTGAACCATGCTCCGCATAAGCGTCATCATCCCAACTTTCCGGCGGCCCGAAAGCATGCGCCGCGCTGTACGCAGCGCGTTTGCTCAAGATATCGGCGCTACTTACGAAGTGATCGTACTCGACAACTCGCCTGAATTTTCTGCGGGCGAAATGCTGG
>JBEVOS010000284.1:0-5192 GCA_040507435.1 Caulobacterales bacterium
TGATGGTCAGCCGCAATCCAAAGACCGAAAAACATCAGAAAATAGAGCAATTGCGCGAGCAGAAACGAAAATAGGCCCAGCGGCAGAGACCATTTCTTATCGAACGCAAGAAAAAAATCGCCGAGCGCGGAAAGAACGAGAGCGAGCGCCAGCGGATTTGGGCGTTGTTCAAATCCCGTTGCAAAAGCGAGGCTCGCAACGGCGGCGGTCTTGATAAGAGCACGCATCCAGCTCGGCGGATGGTTGAGATAACGAAATCCGTAGAGCAGGGCAGCGGCCGCGCCGAGCACGAGGACCGCCCAAGATATCGCGCTCAACGCCATCTTGGCTCCCTCAACCGCTACGCGCTCTTCGTCAGCTCTACGAACACATCTTCCAGATCGGGCTCCTCGATCGAAAGATCCTTGATCGCAACGCCCGCTTTTCGCACGCGATCGAGCAATTCTTCGACCGTGTGCTCGCTCGTGCGATACGTCATGGAAAGCGCGCCATCCGCGCGCAATGCGCCGCCGACATCTTCCAAGCCAGCGGGGGCGGCGGCAATCTCATCAACCGGCTTTACAACCAGTGTTTTGCGATCCAACCGCCCAACCAATTGCCGCGTCGGCTCAAGCGCAATCACTTCACCATGATTGATGATCGCGATCGTGTCGCACAATTCCTCGGCCTCTTCGAGGTAATGCGTCGTCAGAACGATCGTGACGCCGCGCGCATGCAATTCGCGCACATTTTCCCAAAGCTGGCGGCGCAGTTCCACATCAACGCCAGCGGTCGGCTCATCCAACACAAGAATCGGCGGCGAATGCACCATCGCTTTCGCCACCAGCAGACGCCGCTTCATGCCGCCTGAAAGCGTACGCGCATAAGCGTCGCGCTTATCCCAGAGCCCGACGGAACGGAGAATCTCTTCGGTCCGGCGCAATTCCTTCGGCACGCCGTAGAAACCTGCCTGCAGCTCCAAGCTTTCTAACGGGGAAAAAAACGGGTCCATGTTCAGTTCCTGCGGCACGATGCCGATTGCGCCGCGCGCATTGCGCGGATCGGCGTCGATATCGTGCCCCCAGATTTTCGCTGTGCCTCCGGTCTTGATCACCATGCCGCCGAGAATGTTGATGAAGGTGGATTTGCCCGCGCCGTTTGGCCCGAGCAGACCGAAAAACGATCCGCGCAGGATCGCAAGGTCGATTCCTTTCAGCGCCCGTTTCGAAGGCTCTTTATTCTGGCCGCGATAGATCTTTTCGAGGCCCTTTGCCTCGATGGCGAACTCGGGAAGGTCGGGCATTGGGCGCCTTCTTGATTGAGGGGCTAAGAATCTTGCCCGGACGGGCGATGCGATCTAGGTACGTGGCCGCCTGCAAAGCTTCAACTGGACGCGACCTTGACCAAGCCTGACCACGCTCAGCCCGGCGATGCTGACGCGCTTCCCGCGCCGGAAACCATTGTCGTCACCTCGCATCGCGTGAAATGCGATGGCGGAGGCGGCGCGCTCGGGCACCCGCTCGTCTATTACGACATGGGCGAAGACCATTATGTCGAGTGCCTGTATTGTGACCGGCGCTTCGTGCTCGACCCGAACGCCCCGCACGGCCACTAAACCGCCGCCACGCCATAGCCTGCGGCGCTCAATTCGATAAGGCAAAATCCGTGACCGAACGGATCGCTGAACCAGCGATCCGCCCCCAATCATGCGCCGCGATCGGCCGCTCTAACACCGCGCCCGCTTTGACAGCCTGTGCGAGCGCTTCTTCCAAAGCATCCACGACGATATCGAGATGAAGCGGTGTCCAGTGCCGCGTGTAGCGGCGTGGCTCACCGGCGTCGAACGCCGCAGCGCCTGCGATGGCTTCGTGAACATGAAAAATCTGCCCTGCGAACCTCATCTCGGCGATCGCGCCGCCGAAGAGCCTGCGCACGGGTGTAAAGCCGAACGCGGCGGCGTAGAACGCTTCCGCTTCGTCCACGCTTGGCGTGTCGATATTGACGATGAGGCTGGGCATTTCCGACTCCGAGAAGGGAAGCGCCGCGCCTACGCCCATGTTCCCTCCTTGTGTGAGCCCGCGCCAATCGGCACATTCGGGCATGACCGAAACCGCCGCCGCGCCGCGCCTCTTTCTCATCGATGGCTCAGGCTACATTTTTCGCGCCTACCATGCGTTGCCGCCGTTGACACGCAAATCGGATGGGCTGCCGGTCGGCGCGGTCTCCGGTTTCTGCAACATGCTCTATAAATTCCTGGAGGACATGAAGGCGAACGAAGCGCCGACGCATCTCGCCGTCATTTTCGACGCTTCCGAGCAGACATTTCGAAACCAGATTTATGATCAATACAAAGCGCATCGCCCACCGGCGCCGGAAGATCTGATTCCGCAATTTCCGCTGATCCGCGACGCTGTGCGCGCGTTCGATGTGCCGTGCATTGAGTTGAACGGCTACGAAGCAGACGATCTTATCGCCACCTATGCGCGCCAAGCCGCGAAAGCTGGCGCGACGGTGAAGGTCATTTCCTCCGATAAAGACCTGATGCAGCTGATTGAGGACGGCAAGATCGAACTCTTCGATCCAATGAAGAATAAGCCCCTCGGCCCCGAAGCGGTGATGGAGAAGTTTGGCGTCACGCCCGATAAAGTCATCGATGTGCAAGCGTTGATGGGAGATTCGACCGACAACGTTCCGGGTGCGCCGGGCATCGGGCCGAAAACCGCCGCCGAACTCATCGGCATGTTCGGAACACTTGAAGGCGTTCTTGAACGCGCGGCGGAAATCAAGCAGCCCAAACGCCGCGAGGCGATCGTCAATAACGCCGAGCTTATTCGCATCTCAAAAGCCCTCGTCACGCTGAAGGATGATGTTCCCGTCGAACATGAATGGGAGAGCTTCTCTGTCCGCGATCCAGATACGCCGAAGCTGATCAAATTCTTGGAAGAGATGGGCTTTGCAACGCTGACGCGCCGCGTGCGCGAACATTCCGCGAAGGAGCCGGGCGGCTTGTCGGATGCGCCGCGCCCGCTCACGCAAACCGAAGAAGATCCGCCAGTCAATCACGATTCATACAAGACAATTTCTACGCTGGAGGATCTCACCGCATGGATCGCGCGCGCGCGTGAAGCCGGCAACGTCGCAATCGCCGCGCAGACCGATCAACTCGATATCGCGCGCGCAAACATTGTCGGCGTCGCGCTGGCGATCGGCCCAAACGACGCGTGCTACATCCCGCTCAGCCACGTCACCGCCCCGCAAGCGCAAGGCAACGGCGATCTCTTCGCAGACGCGCCCGCGAAACGCGCGCTATGTGAAGGGCAAATTCCACTTGCAGACGCAATCGCCGCGCTCAAACCGTTACTCGAGGACGAAGGCGTTCTGAAGATCGGCCAGAATATCAAATATGATCTCTCTGTTTTCGCGCGGCATGGCGTATCGATCGCGCCGATCGACGACACGATGCTGATTTCGTATGCGCTCGATGCTGGCGTGCACGGTCATGGCCTGGACGAACTATCCGAACTTTTACTCGGCCATAAGCCGATCCCGCTCACTGACATCGCAGGAAAAGGCAAAGCGCAGATCACATTGGATTGCGTCGCCATCGATGCTGCCGCGCGTTATGCGGCGGAATATGCCGACATCACACTTCGCCTCTGGAAGCTGCTGAAACCGCGCCTTGGCGCGGAGCGCCTGCGCACGGTGTATGAAACGCTCGAACGCCCATTGCTTGATGTGCTCGCGCACATGGAGCGCGCCGGGGTTAAAGTTGATCCAAACGAACTCTCACGTCTTTCTGGCGATTTCGCGCAACGCATGCTCGCCTATGAAGACGAGGCGAAAAAGCTTGCCGGGCGCGATTTCAACATGGGTTCGCCGAAACAGATCGGCGAAATCCTGTTCGACGAGATGGGCATACAAGGCGGTTCAAAGACGAAAACCGGCGCATGGTCCACTGACGCCAGCGTGCTGGAAGACCTCGCGGCGCAAGGCCATGCACTGCCACGCGTCTTGCTCGATTGGCGCCAGCTCGCGAAATTGCGCTCCACATATACGGAAGCGCTGCGCGAGGCGATCAATCCGCAAACCAAGCGCGTCCACACAAGCTATGCTCTCGCGGCGACGACAACAGGCAGGCTCTCATCGAACGATCCGAACCTGCAAAACATTCCTGTGCGGACCGAAGAGGGGCGCCGGATCCGCGCGGCGTTTATCGCGGAAGATGGAAATTTGCTGATCTCTGCGGATTATTCGCAGATCGAGCTGCGCCTGCTCGCGCACGTCGCCGATATTCCGCAGCTTAAAAAGGCGTTCGCGGATGGGCTAGACATCCACGCGATGACGGCGTCCGAAATGTTCGGCGTGCCGGTGGCGGGCATGGATCCGATGGTTCGCCGCCAAGCGAAAGCGATCAATTTCGGGATCATCTACGGCATTTCCGCATTTGGCCTCGCGCGCAATCTCGGCATCGAGCAAAGTGAGGCGAGCGCGTACATCAAAAAATACTTCGAACGTTTTCCGGGCATCCGTGACTATATGGAAGAGACGAAAGCCTTCGCGCGGGCCAACGGCTACGTGAAAACGATTTTTGGCCGCCGTATCAACATCACCGGTTTGAAATCGAAAAACCCAGCCGAGCGCAGCTTCGGCGAACGCCAAGCGATCAATGCGCCGCTGCAAGGCGCGGCGGCGGATATCATTCGCCGCGCCATGGTGCGATTGCCGCCAGCGCTGAGCGAAGCAGGCCTGAAAACGCGGATGCTGCTGCAAGTGCACGACGAACTCGTCTTCGAAGCGCCCGAAGGAGAGGCCGAGCGCGCGTCGAAACTCGCGGCGGATATCATGGAGAAAGCTGCCGAGCCTGCAGCGCCTTTGTCGATTCCGCTGACGGTCGACGCGCGCGCGGCGCGCACCTGGGCGGAAGCGCACTAAGTTTCGCGCTCCAGTTTTCTCTTGACCTAAGGAGAGATCGGGTTTTCCGTCGCGCCCGGAAAGAGCGCGATAGCGCCTGGGTGGGTTATGACATCACAGCCATTGGAGTATTGGAAAGCTGGTGCGGAAGAGCGCCAGCTTCGTCTCTTCATCAGTCATCGCTACGAGAAGGATCAGGCGCTTTACGACGAAGTCATTGCTGCCTTACGCGTAGAAGGTCACATCGTTCAGAACATATCTCTGTCGGCGACACAGATTCTCGCAGGCCCCAAAGGTGGTGA
>JBEVOS010000320.1:0-18738 GCA_040507435.1 Caulobacterales bacterium
CCGGACAATTTCTTCGATGCCGCCGGTTTCGCTCGGGGTATAAGCCGCCCCTGTCACAATGGCGACAGGTGAACCTTCGGCAGCTTCGCCAATCACGAGCGAGGCCGCCGCCGCGATTTCATCCGCCACGCCGATCACCGTCGCCTGCAATTCGCGCCCAAACAAATCGTGCTCGCCGCGCCGGTCACGCAACGGGCTCATGCCCGCGACGCCAATCGCTGTGCCCGCCGTTCCCATGCGCCACGCACGGCCAAGGCTATCGCTGATCACCACCGCAATGCGCGCGCCGAACGCAGCCTGCAAATCCATGCGGATTTTCTGCGCGCTGGCGTCAGGGTTTTTAGGCCAGAGCAGGACCGCCTCTTCGCCGTCAATCTTTTCAACATTCGATGCGTCGATGCCGGCGTTGGCGAGCACTTGGCCGGTCGTGTGCCTCATGATCAAAACACCGGTGTGCGCGCGCACCACTTCGCTCGATTCCCGCAGAGCCAGTTCAACGATCTTCGGCTCCTTATCGGTCAGCGCGGCAACCTCGTGCGCTTGCGTACCCGCATCCACTGAGGACACTTTGACAGCGCGTCCCTCGGCCTTCGACACGATCTTCTGCGCAACGACCACGACATCGCCATCGCTCAGACGATCTTGCGATGCCATCATCGCCGAGATGATCGCCGCTGCGACATCGTCACCCGCCTTGAAGAAGGGGAGCGCTGTTACTGGCCGTATCGATACGCCTTTGGCCGCCTGATTAGACAACGCTTCCTCTTATCATTTACGCCAGCGCGCTTTGCGGCGCTCGGCTTCAAGTGGGCGGAACATGCCGCGCCCCGCGCAAAACGCCAAGCGGCGCTGGGTGTCTCATATTGCCATGCGCGGCCAGCCGGGCGATCAAGTCCCCATAAAACTGAATTGGAGCCGATGAATGCTGGAAAAAAGCGACGTAATCGCCGTGCTTGGCGGTACAGGCGACTTGGGCTCGGGGTTGGCCCGGCGTTTGGCCGTGGCCGGATTTCAAGTCGTGATTGGCTCACGCGACCCTTCCCGCGCTCAGGGAATTGTCGACGAGCTCAACCGCCGCACCGGCGCACAGCGCATTAGCGCCGCCACTTATCAGGACGCAGCCAAGCAGGCGAAGGCCGCCGCGCTGACCGTGCCGTTCGCGTCGCAGACAGCCATTCTCGAGCAGGTTAAGGCGGAGCTTTCAGGAAAGGTTCTCATAGACTGCACGGTGCCGTTAATGCCGCCAAAGGTCGGCACGGTGCAGCTGCCTGCGCAGGGTTCCGCTGCGCAAATTGCGCAAGCGTTCTTGGGTGAAGGCGTGCGCGTCGTTTCCGCGTTGCAAAATGTCGGCGCCGCGCTGCTACAGGCTGACGAGCCAATCGAATGTGATGTGCTGGTTTGCTCCGATAACGCCGAAGCGCGTCAGATCGGCGTGCAAGTCGTTGAGGCTGCAGGTTTACGGGGCATCGAGGCTGGTCCTCTCGCGAATTCAGCGGCGGCGGATGCGCTCACCTCGATCCTGATCACAATCAATCGCCGCTATAAGGCCGATCATGCGGGCATCCGCATCACCGGCCTTCCCAACGGCTGATCAATCCGCAGTCACTTCGCGTAGTGGGCCTGCGTCTGCGGGACGCGGGCCCACATGCATGTCCGGACCAAGACGCGAATCTGACGCTTTCCAATCCAAGCGCACTTCGCGGCGGACGACTTTCCAGCGTCCATTTATGCGCTTGTATTTATCGGAATAGAGGCCGGAGTGATCTGGCCCGTTCTCCGAATAGTTGATCCAGTAATTACGGCCAGATGCATCGTCCGGCCCATCGAGGGTGATCAGGCTGGATGTCAAATGGTGGCGCACGATGCGGCGCTGCGCGGCAGGCGCTGGCGATACTTCCACGCGCGATGTTCCAGAAGGCCCGCCTCCGAGCGCTTTGAAGATCGCCTTCGGCCCAATTGCGCGCCATGTCGGGATTTCCATAACGGCGTCGTCGGCAAAGATCGTAACGAGCTTGGCGACGTTTCCGCGGTCCCCCTCGATCGTGTATGTCGCGATCAATTGACGAATTTCGTCCCGATCTTCGGCCTCGCTCATTCATTCCTCCCGTTTTGGCTTTACGCTATCGTCGGGCAGACGCCGCCGCGGGTCAATCGGCGGCCTTCGCGAAAGTCCGCAGCCCTTATCGGCTGCGCGCATCCACCCACGACCGAAGTGACATGACGGCCAGCAATGATCCGGCCGCGAACGGCGAAATCTGGGTTATGAAACGCTGACGCAATCAATCTCTAAAGAGCGTCAGTGAAAATCCCGGCTTTTCTGCAAAGAGCGTATTGCACTGCCATCGCGAAGCTTCGCTAAGACATAAGTGAGGTCCGTTACGCGTTCGACCACGAGATGCGTGACGCCATTGGCCTGCTGTAATTGGCCCTCGGCAAAGAGAAAGCTGCTCGTCATTAGAATGCGGCGATTGGCCTGAAACACTCGATCCCAAATGACGAGATTCGCGATGCCGGTTTCATCTTCCAGAGTGGCGAACATCACGTTTTTAGCTGTGCCAGGGCGCTGGCGATTGAGAACAAGCCCCGCTGTACAGACACGTACGCCATCATTGATGTCCCTTAGCGCTCCGGCGCGCACAGCGCCACGTTCTGTCAGCCCACGCCGGAAAAAAGCGCATGGGTGTTTCTTTAGAGAAAGCCCAATCGTGCGATAATCTTCCGCGACATGCTCATGCAGCGGCATCGCCGCCAGTAACGGCTCCGGCTCTACCGCTGCGTCGACACGCGCCAATAGGGGCGTTTCTGCTTCGGCTTTGCGTTCATGGCCGAGCCCACTAACACGCCATAGCGCCTCGCGCCGGCCCAGCGCAGTTGACCGGAATGCGTCCGCTTCGGCGATCTTCTCCAGTACGCCGCGCGCTAATCCCGCCTTGCGGGCAAGGGCCTCAGCGCCGCGCACGCCAGAGGCGCGCGCTTCGATCACTTTCTGGGCTTGATCCTCGCGCAGCCCCGCCACAAGGCGCAGCCCGAGACGCACGGCTTTTAATGCTCCATCGTCCGCTTCTTCCAACGTGCAATCCCAATCGCTCGCGCCTATGTCCGGCGGCCTCACCTCAACGCCGTGTTCTTGCGCATCGCGCACGAGCTGAGCTGGTTGGTAAAAGCCCATCGGCTGGCTGTTGAGCAGCGCTGCGCAAAACGCGTCTGGATAATGGCATTTGATCCAAGCCGACACGTAGACGAGTTTTGCAAAACTCGCCGCGTGGCTTTCGGGAAAACCGTATGAGCCGAACCCTTTGATTTGATCGAAGCAGCTGCGGGCGAATTTTGGATCGTAGCCACGCTCAATCAGCCGGCTGATAAACAGCTCCTCATAAAGATGCATAGTGCCGGCATTGCGAAATGTCGCCATAGCCCGGCGTAGACCATTCGCCTCTTCCGGTGTGAACTTCGCCGCTGTGATTGCGATCGACATCGCCTGTTCTTGAAAGAGGGGAACGCCCAGCGTTCTGACGAGGATTTGTTTGAGTTCATCTTCCGGGCCATGCTCCGGAGCGGGCGATTCATACGTTACCGGCTCGATGCCTGCACGCCGCCGCAAATAAGGATGCACCATTCCGCCTTGGATCGGCCCTGGGCGAACGATCGCCACTTCAATCACAAGGTCATAAAACTTTTCCGGACGCAGCCGCGGCAGCATCGACATCTGCGCGCGGCTCTCCACCTGGAACACGCCTACGGAATCGCCCTTCGACAGCATATCGTAAACAGCCGCGTCATCAGCAGGGATATCGGCGACGTCATTGATCGACAGGTTATGGTTTTGATTGAGGAAATCGAACGCTTTGCGAATGCAGGTCAGCATGCCGAGCGCCAACACATCGACCTTCATCAGCCCGAGCGCGTCGATATCGTCCTTATCCCATTCGATGAACGTACGATCGGCCATCGCCGCATTGCCAATGGGCACGGTCTCATCAAGCCGTTTTTGCGTCAGCACGAAGCCGCCAACATGCTGGGAAAGATGACGCGGAAAATCCAGTAACTCATTGGCCAAGTCGACGGCGCGGCGAATTTCCATATTGCGAGGATCAAGCCCGGCTTGCTCCACATGTTTATCAGGCATGCCGCCATCGCCTTGGCCGCCCCATGACCCCCATACAGTGTTTGCAAGCGCCGCTGTCACATCCTCGGTCAATCCAAGCGCTTTGCCGACATCGCGGATGGCGCTGCGCTGGCGATAGTGGATGACTGTGGCGCATATCGCCGCTCGGCGCCGGCCATAGCGGTTATAAATGTATTGGATTACTTCTTCGCGCCGCTCATGTTCGAAATCGACATCGATGTCGGGCGGCTCATTGCGTTCTTTCGATAGAAATCGTTCGAAAAGAAGTTTCGTTTCCGTCGGATCGACAGACGTTACGCCCAGACAAAAACATACTGCGCTGTTGGCGGCTGAGCCGCGTCCCTGACAAAGGATGGCTTTTTTATTGTTCTTTGTATCTGGATCGCGCGCCCACGCGACGATATCGTGGACCGTGAGAAAGTATTGCGGAATTTCCTCCTCTTCGATGAAATCAAGTTCTTTGTTGATCTGCGCCACGACTTGGGGGGGTACGCCGCCAGGATAACGCCAAGCCGCGCCAGCCCATGTCAGATCGCGCAGATGCTGATTGGGCGTTTTGCCGGGCGGAACAGGCTCATCCGGATATTCATAACGCAATTCATCAAGTGAAAATGCGCAACGTTCCGCAATCTCCAGCGTGCGCGTAACTGCCCCCGGATGCGCAGCAAACAGGCGCGTTATTTCCTGCGGTGATTTGAGGTGACGCTCAGCATTTGATTCAAGCCTGAATCCTGCCTGCTCAAGCGTACATTTTTCTCTGATGCATGTCAGCACATCTTGCAACGCGCGGCGCTCGGGCGCGTGGTAGAGCACATCCCCCGTTGCGACCATTGGCGCGCGCGTTTCGTTTGCGAGCACGGAAAGCTGATGTAAACGGCGCACATCGCGCGCACTGTAAAGGCGCGAAGCTGCAAGATAGACGCTGCCTTTGAAGTCACGCGCGATGCGCGCCGCCCAAGATGGAAAATCATTTTCTTCAAGTTTCCGCGGCGCAAGCAGAATCAGGATTTGCCCTTCGCCATGCTCTCGTAAATCGCTGTAGCGCAGATCGCACTTGCCTTTTTCGCTGCGCAATTGCCCGGCGCTCAAAAGCTTCGTGAGGCGGCCATACGCGGCGCGGTCCGTTGGAAAGCAAAGAACGCTTGGCGCGCCGCATGAAAAATCAAGCCTGCAGCCAACGATGAAGCGCAATCCAATTTTTTTCGCCGCCACATGCGCGCGCACTATTCCCGCGAGCGTGTTGCGATCCGTCACCGCGAGCGCAGATAAGCCCAGCTGCTTTGCCGTCACCGCCAATTCCCACGGATGCGATGCGCCCCGCAAAAATGAAAAATTACTCGCCGCTTGGAGTTCGGCGTAAGCCGCCACGCTCATGCGAATAGCCCATGAATGTACCAGCGCGCCGGGCGCGCGCCGTCATAGAGCCCCGCCCGGAACAACCAATAACGCGCGCCGCTTTCGTCTTCGACGCGATAATAATCGCGTATCCGGTCAATGCTGTTTTCTTCCCAGGAGCGGCGCCACCATTCTGCTGAAATGCGCTCTGGTCCTTCGGCGCGCAGCACGCGATGCATGATCCCGCGCCAACGAAACATCAGGGGAGGATCGTCTGGAATAGGCGCCATCGCCTCTATGGGTTGAGGACGATGAAACAGCCGGATCGGACGCGGTTGATCCGATGGCCACGTTTCGCCGCAAGGCGAGTCTAGCGCGCCGATCCGCGCAACCGCCCGCTCAGGCGCATGGCTTGTATATGGCGCGGCGCGCCAGACATTGCTTGTACCTAACCGGTTGCGCAGCCGATCAATCAACGGCGCAAGATCGGCGTTGCGCACATCCGCCGCTGCTTCAATCATGTCGGATTGCACTGCGTTTATGGGGGCGACGCAGTCAGCCGTGAGTTCCGCGACTTCGACGCCAAAACCTGGATCCACGTCTTGCAGCTTCGGCACGAACAAAGCCGCAAGACGTTTCGCATTCCGCATTGGCAACGCTGCGCCGACCTCCCGGGTAACGTTTGCGCCATCGATGCGGTGAAACGTCAGCTCAAAACGGCGCGCACCCAGACCGTCTTGATCAAGCCGCGCGCACAAATTCTGCGCCAAATCGTGCGCGATGCGCTGAATATCTTCTGGACGGCTGATAGGATCAGCGAACACGCGCCGCGCGCTCCAAGCCGCAGGGGTCTGCAGGAAAACAAGCGCCTCATCCGCCTCGCCCAGCACTTGTTCAAGGCGCAGCATGAGCCCAGCGCCGAACCGCTTGCGCAAAGCAACGCGCGATGGCGCCATCAGATCGCCAATCGTCTTCAATCCTAAGCGGCGCGCTTTGCTTGCGGTCTGAGGTTCGATCCGTAGAGCCTCTACGGGCAACCGCGCGATGCTTTTTACTGTGGCGTCAGTCCAAACCACGATCTCTGAAGGCGCATGCCGCGCGAGCGCCCAGGCGGCGCCGAATGTGTCTGCGATGGCGATACGCGCGGGAATATTTTGCGCTGCGAGTCGTTGCATGAGCGTGCGCGCGAGGTTTTCTTCTCCGCCCCATAAATGCGCACAGCCATCGATCTCCATGAACAGGCCATCCGGAGAATCAACTGCAACTTTCGGAGAAAACCGCAAACACCATTCGGCTAAGCTGGCGAGGGCGGCCTCATCTTCTGCAAGCTCGGCTTCCATGATTTTGAGCGCGGGAAAAATCGCCAGCGCGTCTGCAGCCGTCTGGCCGCAAAATGCGCCATTCGCATCCGCGACTTCATCAACTGCCGACAGAAGCCGCGTATTGGCGTTCTGCTGTGCGAGCGCCAGGCCTTGCGCGCCCGGCGAATACGCTTTGCCGAGGCGCCGTTTCAGCCGCGTGATCGGCCAGTTCGGCAACCACACGCAAAGTTTGCTTCGCATCATCATGCTCCAACACCCAAGCGCCATTGCGCCCATTGCGGCTCCGCTCCAGCACAGCGCGCCAACGAGGCAGGCCTAAGCCAGGCTCAATTGATTCACTCGGAGCAGATGCAATTCGCCAGCGCGTCGCCGCCACGCTCGCCTCATTATGCGCTTTCGCCGTGTACAAGCGCCGGCGCAGGATGAAAGCGCATGCTCCGCCAAACTCGCAGGCGAGTTGCAAACGCTTGCTTGCAATGGTGCTGAGCGCCGCTGTTTCTCCGATCACCGCGCCTACGCCACGCGTACGCAAAGCATCCTCGCACACGGCGAGCACGTCGGAATCGGATGCGGCGCGCACGAAAATCACGCGATCCGCTTCAAGGCCGAGACTTACAAGCCCAGGCGCGTGCGCATCCGCACGCTGTAACGCCCATATGATGGCGCCCTCGCGCGCGCTTACCCGCGCGAGCGCTGCAGCGAACCCAGTGACGGCGGCGGGCGTTTCAGACTCCAAACCTTCGCCAGCGATTTCGTGCAACCGCCCGCGCGCCAAGCCGCCGCCGTGAAAATGCGAGTCAATGCGTACATCACCAAAGGAAACGACGCCCCAATCTACAAGCGGATTGCGGCGCTCTAATTTTTCAATTCGCGCTTTGAGCTCGGCGGTTCCGTTTTCGATCGCAGGTAAGTCAGACTTTGGCGCATGCTTATCAGGCAAAGGCGGAGATTCGGCTGGAAGATCGTTGACGCCAATGCGCGGGCACATCCGGCGCAACGGGCATTGGCTGCATTCTGGCCGATGAAATCGGCAAAAACTCTGTCCCAAGCGCTTTAGCAACCAGTGCAGTTCGGCGAGATCCTCCGCGTCCCACGCTGGCGAGAGGAGAGCCATCAATCCGTCGTAAGCTCTTTCCGCAGTCCGCACGCGCGGTGAAATCCAACCTAAGCGCTGAGATACCTGGAGAACGTGCGTATCGATCACCAAAGCGCGCTTTTGGAGAGAACTAAAATTCAGTACAGCCGCTGCGATTCTCCGTCCGACGCCCTTTATGCGCTCAAGCCAAGCGAGCGCGGCATGTTCGGACATTGGAGCCAGAAAATCGAGCGTAAGCGAACCGGCATGATCATGCACGGTTTGCAGCGCTCCGATCATGAACGGCGCTTTCACTTCCGCATAGGTGACATCAGCGATCAGCGCCTGCACCGAAGTGGGATCGGCGCGCATGAGATCATCCCACGATGCGTATCGCTTTTTCAGCCGTAGGAACGCCGCGTCGGAGACGTGATCATACGTCTGCGATCCGAGGAAGGATCTGACGAACTGGCTTACAGGATCAAGCCGCCTATTTTCGCGCTCCGCCGGGAACCGAAGACGGAGTTTCGCCCGCGCTGCGTTAAGCGGGCTTTCGCCAAAAAGATCGGACGCGCCTTGCATGCAAAGCGAGAATAGAACATATCATGAACATTTCAAGCCTGCAATGACGCCGCGCTGCCGAAATCGCCATCACAACAGATCAGGAAAATCTGCGCCGCAGCCAAGGCTAAAGCCTCCACCTTGAGAGTGGCGCAAGCAGCGAAACGGCACTATTGCCACCTTGGCTTTTATGCCGTAGCCCACTCGGGTGCTTTGATTTCTGCGAGAACGCTTGCGTGACGGCGGCCTCGCCCCTTCCAACCAGGCACCTTCAAGGAGTGACGTATGTCAGAGGTCATTCATACCGCAGACGGCGCGGTAAAGGGCGTGGCACAGGGAGACGCAGTCGCCTTTCTCGGCATCCCTTTCGCCCGGCCGCCAGTCGGCGATTTGCGGTGGCGCGCGCCCGAGCCACCGCAGCCTTGGGCGAACGTTCGCATGGCCGATCGGTTCGGCGCCAATTGTCCTCAGCCCGATCTTTCAATGTTCGGACTCCCCTACAAGCCGGTCAGCGAGGACTGTCTCTTCATCAATGTGTGGGCGCCGAAGGGCGCAGCGGGCAAGAAGCTCCCCGTCATGGTCTGGATTCACGGCGGGGCTTATATTCAGGGCTCCGGCGATCTAGACGACACCAGCGCCTTCACGCGCGACGGCGTCGTGTTTGTCAGCTTCAACTATCGCGTCGGCCGGCTTGGTTTCCTCGCGCATCCGGCACTGACGGCGGAAATGCCCGACGGACCACTCGGTAATTACGGCTTTCTCGATCAGGTGCTCGCGCTGAAATGGGTTCAGGCGAACATCGCCAAGTTCGGCGGCGATCCGGGCAACGTCACCATCTTCGGCGTGTCGGCGGGCGGCACCTTCACAAACCTACATATGTACTCGCCCCTGTCGCGGGGGCTGTTCCACCGGGCCATTGCTCAATCGGACCCGTTCTTTCAGCCCTGGTCCTATATGGCTAGCCTGCGGCGCAGCGACGGACCGCCGGCCGAGACATTCGGTGATCGATGGGCGACATCGCTGGGCTTGGCAAACGCCACATCGGCGCAATTGCGCGCCATTCCCTACGAGAAATCGGTGGTCGGCCCAATGGAGGCGAACGTCGCCCAGGTCAAGCCAATCATCGACGGCGAGATCCTGCCTGATCGCGGCCCCGAGGCGTTTGCAGCCGGGCTCGCCGCGAACGTGCCGTATATTATCGGCGCCACGAGCTACGAAGGCAGCCTCACAGCGATCTACGCGATGGATCCATCGCCGCTGATCGCCGCGTTGGGCGACAACGCCGAGGCCGTGCTCAAAGCTTATGGCCCGGAAGTCGCGCAGAACCCCTCCCTGCTCGGCGCGGCGCTCACGGGTGATTCGTCGTACTTCGTTCCGCGGCGAACGGCTGCACGTCTGGCATATGGGCATGGCATTCCTACTCGCGCCTACCACTTCGCCTATGTCGCCGAAGAACTGAGAGGTAAGGTTCCCGGCGCCGCCCACGGCAGCGAGATCCCGTATTTATTCGAATTCTTTAAGCGCTCCTTGATGGACGCGTACGACCCGACACCGGCGGATAAGCAGATGGCCAAGGTCGTTCACGCTTATTGGGTAAACTTCGCGCGCACCGGCGACCCGAACGGCCCAGGGCTGCCGGCATGGCCGCAATTCGCAGCTGGCGACGAGCAGTATCTCGTCTTCAACGAGTCGGGTGGCGCGCAGGCAGTCAAGGAACTCGATCACTACCGCCTCGATCTAGTCGAGCCGGGAGTGGTTGAGCGCAGATTCTGGCCCGTGTCGTGAGAGCGTTCAATTGAACAACGCGGACAAGCGCACATGCAAAATCCGCAGGCTCCATTCAGCGCAGCATTTGCGGAGGCGCCCTTCGCGCTGAGCTCACTCGACGGATTGACTCTAGCTTTTGTGTGGCTCATTCGTTCGCGTGACAATGGCATGTTAGCTTAAAATATAAGGGAGATCGCGGATGGACCAGCGGGTCAGCATGATCATGACGGGCGCCCAGGATATCGCGAAGCTGAAAGCATTTTATGAACAAGGGCTCGGCTGGACCCCTTGGCTGCCCAATTCAGCGTCATACAAGGTCGGTCATTCCGTTGTCTTTTTTCTGCCGGGCGACTACCTCGCCAAAGAGCGAGGCGAGGCTATGAGCCAAGGCTCGAAGACCTCGTTGGCGGTGTTCGTCGAATCGAAGGCCAAGGTAGACGAAATTTATGCCCGGGCCATTGCCGCTGGCGCCACAGAAACCAGCGGCGTGCGCGATCGAGACGGCGGCCTCTACACAGGCTATTTCGCCGACCCAGAGGGCAATAGCTGGGAAGTTGTCTGGAGCCCGGTTATGCCGCTAGACGCAGACGGTGCGTTGACGTTGCCGAGAGACTTATAACCCCGGCTGCCTCGTTCGCTTCGCCAATCAACCTGGTGGGTTCTAGATGCAAATTTTCCGCGGGCTGTTGGTCCTCGCATGGCTAGCGGTTGTCCTTGTGAGCGCGCATGCCATTCAAGCAATGGGGGCTCAAACCGCAGGCGACGTATTTGTCTCCGATTTCTCTCATCCGTGGCGGGCGCAATTCAACACCGATTTTTCGTTTCATCTTTTGCTTATGGCCTCATGGATCGCCTTCAGAGAGAAGACCCTGATCCGAGGCCTACCGTTCGGCGCCCTCGCCATCCTGCTCGGTGGAGCGTTTTCTTTTGCCTACATTGTTGTTGCGACGTTCAGAGCGAAGGGCGACATGCGCCGTATAATGCTTGGCGAGAGATACCAAACGCCGGCGTGATGGCTGCGCCCCACACAGACTAAACTTCCGCGCATCTAAACTTGCCACATCTATGGCTGTGCTGGCAGCACAGCGACACGGCGCCTACCAGCGCAGCCAAGTCAGCCTATTTGCATGACCGCTTTATCCGCTATTTGACGGTAATTTTTCGAGGGCTTTGGCTATAGCGGCGCGGATTGCGGCGCCGGCGACGTAACCAAGATAGGTCGCCGCCTGATACACAAATTCCTCAAGCTCAGGCACGGTGATCCCGTTGCGGCGCGCGACCGGAACATGCGCGCTTAACGCATCATAATTGGCGAGCCCCATGAGAAGGCCAAGCGTCACCACGCTGCGCGTGCGCCGGTCGAGCACGTCAGTCCGATCCCACAAATCGAAATAGACATTCTCCAAAACCATGTAGTCGAGTTCGGGCGCGAACACGTTTTTGGGCATCTCGTCGTCGGGCAATTTTATCAGCGGCGAATCCGGCTCCATGTCGCGCAGAACCGCACGGCCGATCGCTCGCTTCTCGCTGCCGCTCCGTTCCCGGCGCACGGAATCCCCTGGAGGCATCTGCTTCATAAGATTGTGCTTTGTCAGCGCCTCGATGATCGACATCATCGCCCAGGCCGCGCAAGGCGAGCCGACATAAGCGCGCGCATGCACGACCATCGCCTCGAGCTCTTCAACGGTCACGCCATTGTAGATTGCGCCCGGCCCATGAAAGGCAAGTTCGAACTGATTGCCGACATTGCCAACACCGATCATCAAACTGACATTGAGGATGCTGCGTGTTCGCGCATCGATCACATCGGTGCGGTCCCACATATCGCAATAGGCATCCTCCGTCGCCATGTAGGCGGTGTCGGCTGAAAAGGTTCCAGGGGGCGCTTCACCACCAAATTGCGCAAGGGCTGAACCCGGCAGCATCCGCTCAATGTTCTTGATGCCGATCAGGCGTTTTTCCAGGCCCTTACGCTCGCGCCGCGCAAGTCCGGTTAGACTCTCTTCCGTGGGCATGGCCTCCCCCCCCTATCCGCAACGCTGCGCAGATCATCTGGCCGAAGGACAGAATGAACCGACGGCAGCTGTTGGTTATCAACGTCATTCTTATGACAGTGTCATTTTGGTCAAGCGATTAACGTGGAGCGTCTGCGGCTCGAGCCGGGCTCGTTTGGAGGCTACGCGTCGCCGGACTTGTCGGCCTCGAACGGCAATGCAAATGAGCGCCTCGCCGGACTGAGCACAGTATGTTCATCGGCCGCCCTCCGAGAAAGGTTCGCCGCCAGATGAAGACTGCGGTCGCTAAATCGTTAAGCCTGCGCGCCAAGCACAGCGACGAGACACAGTCAGCGTTGGTTGCTGCCGCAAGCCGCCACTTCGCAGAGCGCGGTTATCACAATCTTGGAATTCGAGAATTCGCAGTGGAGACTGGCGTGACGCGCGGTGCTCTCTATTACTTTTTCGCAGATAAGGAAGCGATTTTTCTTGCCGTGCATGACGCAATTTAAAGCGCCTCATGCATGAAGCCGCGGCTCGCCACCGAATGCCAACGCGTCCCGATCGGTGGACGCAATTGCGTAACGACCCCAAATCGCATTGGATCTCGCCCTTGACCCCAAACTTCAGCAAATCAAGCTAGTCGATGCGCCAGCCGTTTTCATGGCGGCGCTGGAGAGAGATCGAAGCTCGATATGGTCTCGGCGCCATTTTGAAGGCCATCGACATGTCGATGACGGATGGGCTCATTCCTAAACGGCCAAGTATCCGCTTGCGCTTATGATTTGCGCAAGCTGCAACGAAGCGACCATGCTTATTGCAAACTCGGATAAGCCGAAAACTACGCGGCACGAGGTTGGAATTGCGCTAGACGCCCTCCTAGAAGGCTTGCAATTTCAGTCTCAAGCTGACGAGAAGTGACACGTCACTGCGGTCCAGTCGCCGCGCTGCTCAGCACCAGCAAGCGAGATTAGGAATAATAATAAGGCGCTTTCAAATAATTTGGGAAGCTCTCTTTATCATGAGCAAAGAACAGTTCCGCGTCATGCTCTTGAGCCAAATCCCGCAGCCGCTCCATCGAGGAATAGGCTTTGCGAGGATCCACATGCAGCGCGGGAATGGCCATGATTTCGAGGCTCCGCTTGGCGTAACAAGCGTCACCGGTAAAGATCATCGGGCGGCGATCTGAGAGCTCGACCATCAGGCTATAATGTCCTGCCGTATGACCCGGCGTCTCAAAGAGCTTCACCCCCTTAGCGACATCAATATCTCCCGTTACCACTTCGAATTTAGGCTTATAGTCGCCGCTCGCTTCCAAGAAGCTGAAATCCCTATAGCCGGGAGCTTCCATCGCAGGATGCGGATTGGCAATCGCCTCGAGCTCATGCTTGTGACAAATGGTTGTCGCGCAAGTACAGAGCTTATTTCCGCCAACATGGTCGAAATGGTAATGCGAATTCATCACTATATTGATGTTCGCTGGCTTTAGTCCAACCAGATCCAACTGTCCTATGAGCGATTGCCGCTCTGTTTGCATAATAGGTTCTGGACCCTTCGGCCAACTTGACGTCAGCTTTCCATCAAAGCCCGTGTCAAACAGAAACAAGCCCTCTTCATGGTCAATGAGAACAGAATAAACGGGGAAACGATACGGACCGGACGGTCCCTGAATGTAGAAAAAATTTAAGCCATCAACGCAGATTGAGCCGCCATCGAGAAGATACACTTTAGTCTTCTTCATGAGAATCCTCCAGCGGATGGCGCCAGACCGACCGCACTTTTCAGATACACTTGGCACGTGGAAAGTCAAACTGGACGGCAGGGATGAGTGCGCGGCCGATGCGAAAAGACTCTTACGGATTTTTGACGCGTGACAAAAGCCCAAAACAGCATCGTTGAAAGCATCGTTCTTATCCGCCTGCACCATATGGCCGACGCTCAAATATAGGCATATCGGGCGTCTGCCCGTCAGAACGCCTCGGCGCGCACGCGCGCGTCGACGGATCGGCGCATGAACAAACTTGACGCGGGCTCCCTTGCAGCCGATGCCGTTCTGATAGATTCTGCTGGCATGTAGAAAAATAGGACACAAATGCCGACGGTCACATTTGTCGATTTTATGGGGACGGAGCGCGACATCGAGGCCAAGATTGGCGACACGCTCATGTGGACGGCGAAATCGAACGGCGTGCCGGGGATTGTCGGAGAATGCGGCGGATGCTGCGCCTGCGGCACGTGCGGGGTATTCGTCGATGAAACCTGGTTCGAGGTGGTCGGGCCGCCCGGGGAGGTCGAGGCGACGATGCTGTCCTTCTCCCATGCGGCCGGACCAAAATCTCGACTGGGCTGTCAGATCAAGATCACCGAGGAACTCGATGGCCTGCGCGTGAGAACGCCCGAGCGTCAGCAATAACCTGGGCGCCGGCCGACGGGCGCTTGGCTGAATTCAATAGTGGAGAAAGCGTCATGAACCAGCAGGTCGCCGCCGTACCGAGCCATGTCGATCCATCCCGCGTCCATTTCTATGACATTCAGCGGGACAAACTCTTCGGAGAGGATCCCTATAACGCCGGCTTCATCAACATGCGCGATAAAGTGCCGGGCGTGTTCTGGACCCCAGCCAACGGCGGACACTGGGTCGTTCAAGATCCGCAGGTGATGGACAAGGTTCTCAGAACGCCTGAATTCTTTTCCAACAAGCAAACGAGCATTCCTGCGCGAGAGGACGCGCCGCGCATGATCCCGGAATCGCTCGATCCGCCGGAGCACCTTCTCTATCGCGGTCTGATGATGACCTATTTCGAACCCAAGAGCATCAATAAGCTTGAGGGCGCCGTGCGTGAGCGGGCGGAGACGATGATCCGCGGCATGCGCGATCGCGGGACGTGCGAGTTCGTTGAAGAAGTCGCAGGGCCGCTTCCCATCAAAGTATTCATGCAGTTCGCGGGTTTCCCTCTGGAGCGCTACGACGATTTTCGCGCTCTTGTGACGAGATTCTTCGGCACCGCGTCGGAAGGCATGACTGAAGAGGACGGACGAAGCCTTGGCGCCGCGATCCTAACCGAGGTCGCCGGGATCATCACGGCCAAGCAGGCGGACCCGTCCGCCGACGACATGCTCTCCTTCCTTATCAAGGCGGATTTCCAGGGCCGCAAACTCCAGATGGACGAGTTGATGTCCATCGTATACCTGCTGTTCATCGCTGGCCTCGACACGGTGACCAACGCCATGTCCTTCGGCGTCGCGCATATGGCCCGTCATCCGGAATTCCAGCAGGAGCTGCGCGACAATCCGAGCAAAATTCCCGCCGCGGTCGACGAGCTGCTGCGCCGCTACACCTTTACACACACGCCGCGCCTCGTCGTGAAGGAAGTGGAAATCGGCGGCGTCACGATGAAGGCCGGCGACATGATCTGGAACATGCTGCCGATGTACGGTCTCAACGAAGCGCTCAATCCCGATCCCCTCGAGGTCAAGCTCGATCGCCCCAGCCGCGTGCATGGCGCGTTCAGCACGGGCGGGCACATCTGCCTTGGGCGGCATCTCGCGAAGATGGAGCTGCGCCTGCTTTACGAAGTCATGCTTCGCGAATTGCCGATGTGGAGCATCGATAATAGCAAGCCGGAGGGGAAGATTCGCGGCGGCGTCATCATGGCGATGCCGCACCTGTGGCTGCGCTGGTAGGCTGAGCCCGCACGCCTACCGCCCAGTGAACTCACCGGGCGCTTAGCGGCGAACGCCTCGATCCCCTTGAGAAAATCGTCGGAATGGAACGCTTTGGCATCACGTGCGCCTCTTCGTCGAGATAGGCGTCAACGCCGTTCATGCCGCTGTTGCGCAGCAAGCGCTTGGTGATACCGGCCTGGCCGTTTAAGCGCGCCGTAAATCTAGAAATGGAGGCCGCGATTTGAGAAGATCGTAAATATCGAGAATGGCTACTCTTCCAAAATCCACGTCGCCGACCGCTGGGATCGTGAATCCCCAGTTCGTCCAGAGCCCAATGATGATGCGCTGAGCGGGCCGCGCGCGTTGCGTCGGCGCGCGCTTATGCGCATGGCCTGGAATGCTGTATTTGTTCCTTGAAGCTAAACATCACACCCAGCCGCCGACATGCCGGCAAATCGATCGCTACGAAATGACTCTTGGGGGTGGAGTACAGCCAAGCAGACTCGTAGCGATCGCAATTGTCGACAATATTTTTGGTACCAGGGCGCGAGTTTCTTGGAGAAAGGAGCGTCGTGTAGCGGGCGGAAATTGCATCAGCCGGTTAGCGATCGGCGTCATCTCCGCCATGCGGCCCAGAATATCCTTTATCTTGTGAGACGTTGACCGATCACGCTTGGCTCGATCAGATCGTAGAGATCATTCCGAAAGCCATTCACCGTGCGAACGCCGTCATTGTTGAACGTGATGATCGTCTCCGACGACGGAGAAAATTGCGGCCAATCCGCGAGACCCGCGCCGTTCGGATTTCCCGTCTTCGCAAAATTGATCCAATAGGCATGCACTTGGCGCGCCATGGCGCGATCGGAGTCGGACGCAGCATAAGGCGTCATCGGCGATTGCTGGAAGGATTCGAACACGAAAGGCACTTCGCTGCCGTGCCCCGCGCCCGGAACCGTGGCGCGTAATGCTTCGGGGACATAGGCAAAGTGATAGGACCAAGTAGGCACGCCATGCGCGGCCGCTTGACGCGCAGCAATGCGGCGCGGCGCGAGAAACGCAGTGTCGCCGGTGATAGTCGCACCAAGCAAAGCCGGATTCCCAGCAATCGCCGGTCCATACGCTTGCAAAATTGCCGGACCATTCGCGCCAAACGCCGCGACAAGCGCGGTCGGATCCGTGGTGTAGACGGCTGACAGGCTGCCTTCATAAGAATTGCCGCCGACGATGTAAGGCACGCGATGCGCAAGGCCGGCTGCAAAAGCTTCCGGCCCGCGCTCTGGTAAAATGCGGCCGTCGATCAGCGGCTTCACCCCTTGCGCATTGGCGTCGTTAGGGCCGGCGAGAGCGCGCTCGGCAGGTATCGCGCGCAATTGCGCGACGCTCGCGTTCGCCGCGCCAACGGACGCGGCCCATGCCTCGCCATTACTTTCCGCGCTGCGTTCGCCGGCTCTGTTCATCGACGCAAGATAAGGCCAAGGCTGCGTAAAGGGATCCGATTCCGCGATCGCTCGGTGAAAAAGCCCTTCTGACAGCGGAGAATACATCAACATGTCTGTAAAGGTCGCGCCGGCGGAGACGCCAAAGATCGTCACGTTGTTTGGATCGCCGCCAAATCGCGCGATATTCTCTTTTACCCAACGCAACGCCGCGATTTGATCGAGAATGCCATAATTTCCGAGCAGACCGTTGTCCGCGTTCGCCGCGCTCAGAGCTGGATGAGCGAAGAAGCCCAAGCGTCCCAAGCGATAATTGAGGCTGACGAGGACGACGCCATCGCGCGTGAACGCGCTCGTATCAGCAAGATTGCCTGATCCGACAATGTAGGATCCGCCATGGATCCAAAACATTACCGGCAGGCGCCGCCCCGAAGCATTCTTCGGCGCCCAAATATTCAGGAACAGACAATCCTCGCTCGTCGTCGGTTGCGCAGCGCCGGGGATCGGAAATTGCGGCTGCGGACAGCTGGCGCCGAACGCATTCGTCTGCCTCACCGCGCGCCAGCGTTGCGGCGCCTGCGGCGCGCGCCAACGCAAATCGCCAATTGGCGCCGCAGCATAAGGAATCCCAAGATACGCATTCGCGTCGCCCTGCTCGACGCCCTGCACTGGACCGACATGCGTGCGCACGATCGGTGCTTCGGCGGACGCGAAACCTGCGAACGCAAACGCCCCGATCAGCACTCCCAACAACTTATGCAACACCGCATTTCTCCTCTATGAGCCTTCGAGTCATCGATCAGTTCTTCGCCGAGCTTCCCCCCGGCCTCGCGCCGAAGTCTAGCTTCCCCATTCCCTCAATTACTTGATCAAGCGCTGTCGCGACGACTTTATGCGAGGGGCCCTTGGCGCCATTTGCAAGCCAAAAGGTAAGTGCGGAGAACGTGGCAGACATCATCACGCCCACAAGCAAAGCAGGGCGCAAATCTTTATGCTCATTAAGACCCATGCGACGCGCAACGATCGGCGTTACTTCAGCCTGATAGGTTTGCACCTGCTGCGACGCCGTCGCCATTGTCTCTGGAGACTGACTGAAGAGTTCGAGCCTCAATCGCGTAGCCTCCACGTTCGCCTCTTCTTCACGTGTCAACTTGACAATCGTATCTCGAAGGGCAGCTACAATACGTTGATCAGCATATTCACGCTTTAAAGCTGCAGCGAGGGCCTGCGCGAAGCGCTTGCGATCGCCCAATAGGATATCGTCCTTGCTCGCAAAATAGCGAAAGAAGGTTCGCTTCGAGATATCGGCGGCGTCCGCCAGTTCATCTACGGTCACTTCCGTAAAGCCCTTCTTCGCAAAGAGCTTCAGCGCGATGAGTTCAATCGCGGCAGCTTGGCTGCGCCGCCGCCTTTCCCTCGTAGAGCCAATGTCTGACTGGGACGGAAGAGTCGCTTG
>JBEVOS010000048.1:0-5871 GCA_040507435.1 Caulobacterales bacterium
ATGAAGTTGTGCGCGCTGGCCAAGAAGCCGAGACCAGCATCAACCAAGCGACGCAATACGCCAACGAAGTCGTGCCGCGGGCGCGCGGTCAAGCCGCTCAGATCACGCAAGCGGCCGAAGCTTATCGCGAGCAGGCCATCCGTGAGGCGAACGGCGAAGCGCAGCGCTTCACGCTCGTTGAGCAACAATATCGCGCAGCGCCACGCGTGACGCGTGACCGGCTCTATCTGGAATCCATGGAACGCATCTATGGCGCGGCCGAAACTGTGATCATCGATCGCAATGCCGGCGCTGTGCCAATCCTTCCGCTCGATCAATTGCGCCGGAGCAACACGCCGGCGCCGGCCGCTAACGCGCCGCAAGCTGCGCCGGGAGCGCGCTAATGCAACGTTCGATCGTCATCATCGCGGCTGTCGTCGGCGGTCTTCTCTTTCTGCTAATGCAGACTGTTTATATCGTCGATCAGACGCAGCAGGCGCTTGTCCTGCGCGTTGGCCAAATTCAACGCTATGCGAACGTGGGTACGACGGGCACGCCTGGTCTCTACGTGAAGATGCCGTTTATCGAAAGCACGGTTGTTTTCGATAAGCGCAATCTTGGCTTTACGCTTACCGAGCAGCCGATTATCGCATCGGATCAGGAAAACCTTATCGTCGATGCGTTCGTGCGTTGGCGCATCGTCGATCCGCTTCGGTTCTATCAAGCGGCCAATACGCAATCGGCGGGCGTCGATCGCTTGGAGACTTTCACGCAATCGGCGCTGCGACGCGTTCTTGGCGGCGCGACATCGAACGACATCATCTTGCGGCGTGGGCCGCTGATGCGCGCGATCCGCGAGGATTTGAATCGCGAAGCGGCGACGGAACTCGGCGTTGCGGTGATCGATGTGCGCATCCGCCAAGCGGATCTGCCGCAGCAAACGCAGCAGCGCGTGTTTGAACGCATGCGCACTGAGCGCGAGCAGGTCGCCGCTGGCATCCGCGCACGCGGTGAAGAGCAGGCCACCCGCATTCGCGCGGGCGCCGACCGCGAAGTCACGGTCGTGCAGGCGACCGCGCGCGAGCAATCGGAAGCCATTCGCGGCCGCGGCGACGCGGAGCGCGCGCGCATCTTTGCGCGGTCCTATGGCCGCAACCCGGAATTCGCGAGCTTCTATCGTTCGCTCATTGCTTATGAACGCGCGATCAAGGCCGGAACGCCGGTCGTCATCCCGCCGGATAGCGATTTCTTCCGCTATATGCGCAATCGTCACGGAACCGGCCGCTAAGCGTTAGCCTTAGCGCGGCCACTCTTCGTGCCGGTGTGCAATTTCGTGCGCGTTTCGCGGAGCGCGATTTTTGGCAGCGTCTCTTCATTTGCCGCCAGATAAGCGGCGACGTCGCTTTTGTGGCGCGTCGTCATAGACCGCAACAGCCAGGACACGGCCTTAGTGATGACGATGTTACGCTCGGCTTTCAGCTTGCTAATGATCGTAAAAGCGTGGCCGCTGAATCGCGGATCGTCGAAATAGTGGACGGGCCCTACGAGGAAGACGAGCGCCGCGCGGCGTTTATAGATGTTCTCGTCCTTCGCAAGTTTTGTCAGAAACGATTTCCATGCGCCCCAGTTCGCGGCGATCTCGGCGGTGAAAACATTTTGGCAGAGTGAATCGATTTCAGCCCAGCCGTGGAGCTGATCCAGCCAGTTCTCAATCTTCTTCATCGAGGCCGCCGCGCGCGCCTCAGGCATATCTGCAAGCAGGATTGCTGCGAGGGTCTTTTCTTCATGCGAGGCGCCGGCGAAGAGGCTGTCCAACAGCGCAAGCGCATCGGGCGGCGGCGCTGGTTTGTTCTCCTTCAACCAGGCGCGGGCGATTTTGCGGCGGAGCGGTACGGTGACGCCAAGATGAGGGCGGCCGCTGCCCGTATAGGCATCGGCGTGCTTGGATGCGTTCTTTGCTGCGTTCGCCTTCAGGTTCGCTAACAGAATGCGGTGCTGCGGATGCATTTGGTCCCCAGGGCTCTTACTGCCGCGACCGGCGCGCAGCTTCTCAGCGTTGCGCCGTTCCCGGCTGGCGCCTAATAGCAGAGGCGGGTTTGCAAAGGAGCGGGAATGGCGTGGCTGCTGCGGATTTTCTGTGCGGCGCTAGCGCTCGCACTCGTGCAGCCTGTTCTGGCGCAGCCTGCTTTTGCGCAGACGCGCTTGCCGCCGGAGGGATTTGCCGATCTCGCTGAGCGGCTTACGCCCGCCGTTGTGAATATCGCGACGACGCAGCGCGTCGAAGGCGTTGCTGAGTTGCCGGCGTTTCCGCGCGGCTCGCCGCTTGAGCGCTTCAACGACAACATGAACGGCGCGGCGCAGATCACGTCGCTTGGTTCAGGTTTCATCATTTCCGGAGATGGCGTGGTGGTGACGAACAATCACGTCATTGAAAGCGCGGATGCGATCGAGGTGATTTTGCCAAGCGGCGAGCGGCTCGAGGCGAATGTGGTGGGGCGTGATCCGGCGACCGATCTTGCCGTGCTGCGCGTGCAGCCGCGCGCGCCGCTGCCTTTCGTACAATTCGGGGATAGCGATCGCGCGCGCGTAGGCGACCTCGTCTTGGCCGTGGGCAATCCGTTTGGTCTTGGCGGCACGGTGACTGTCGGAATCGTATCCGCACGTAACCGTAATATCGATGCGGGCCGTTATGACGATTTCATTCAGACGGACGCGGCCATCAATCGCGGCAATTCGGGCGGTCCGCTGTTCAATATGGCGGGGCAAGTCATTGGCGTGAATACGGCGATCGTCTCGCCGACGGGCGGCTCAGTCGGCGTTGGCTTTGCGACGCCCGCGAATCTCACGCGGTCGATCGTCGATCAATTGCTGCGCTACGGCGAGGCGCGGCGCGGTTGGCTTGGCGTGCGGCTTGGGCCGGTGACGCCGGAGATCGCGACGCGTAATAATTTACATGCGCCGACAGGCGCGGTCGTGCGCCGCTTGACGGCAGGCGGCCCTGCACAACGGGCAGGTTTGCGCGCGGGCGATATCATTTTGCGCTTCGATGGACGTCAGATCGCGGATTCGCGTGCGCTCACACGCTACGTTGCGGAGGCTCAGATCGGCCGTACCATCGCTTTGGAGATCATGCGCGGCGGGCGGCGCATGGCGCTGAATGTTCAGATCGAACGGCTTACGGAAGCGGTGGCTGCGCAATCCGAACAGAACGGCGGCGGCGAAGAGCCGATGATCGATGAGCAAGGGCCCGTCACGGGTGGGCGCGTGCTGGGTATGACGCTGCTTGAGCTCAACGCTGAAGCGCGGCGGCGTTATGGCATCGCCAACACAGTGCGTGGTTTGGTTGTCGCCTCGATCGATGTGGGCAGCGATGCGCGGAATAAGCTTTTGCCGGGCGATGTGATCGTGGAAATGAGCTTCGATCCGGTCCTGTCGATTGCGCAAGCGCGCGCCGCTGCGGAGCGCGCCGAGCGTGCGGGCAGGCCAGTGTTGCTGCATGTGAATCGCGATGGCGCCATGACGTTCCGCAGCGTGCGCGGGCGGCGCTAGCGTTTCAGCCAGTCACGCACATCATGCAGTGTTTGCGCGATGGCGACGGCTTTTTCGTGCATCTCGCCGATCGGCTGCAATAGATCGGGCACCATGACCGTCATCATGCCGGCGGCGTGCGCGGCGCGGACGCCATTGTATGAATCCTCAAGCGCGATGCAGTTCGCCGGCGCTACGCCAAGCGCGGCGGCGGCGGTGAGAAACGGCTCAGGATGCGGTTTGCCGTTCACGTAGTCACCGCCAGCGATGATTTTGTCGAAGCGTGGGAGCAGTCCTGCCTTTTCAAGGCGCGTGAGTGCGAATTCACGGCGCGTGGATGTTGCGACGGCGCGAGGCAGTTCTTGTGCATCGAGTTCATCGAGAAGGTCGTGCACGCCGGTTTTGATGGGCGCTCCATCCGCTGTCAGCACCGCCATTTCTTCGCGCACCAGCCCGTAATATTCCGGAAGGGCGAAATCATCGCCGTACTGTTTGTAGAAGAGCGGCTCTGACGCGGCGCCTGGCAATCCGACCATGGAATGAATGAAATCAAGCGGCACGTCGATGCCGAAGCGTTCGCCCGCGCGCATCATCGCTTGCATCACAAGCGCTTCCGTATCGAGCAAGAGCCCATCCATATCGAAGACAATTGCTTTGACGGCGCGGGGAAAGATCACGAAACGAACTCGCTTTTCCTATACCCCTGAAAGTAGAGCGCCGCTTCGAGCGATGTGTGATCGATCTTCACGCGCGCCTCGGCGGCCACGATCGGTTTGGCGTAATAGGCGACGCCGAGCCCGGAAGCTTTTATCATCATCAAATCATTGGCGCCGTCGCCGATTGCGAGCGTATCCGTGGGCGTGATTTTTAGCGCAGCGGCTTCTTCTTCGAGCGCAGCGAGTTTCGCTTCGCGGCCAAGTATTGGCATGCCCACCGCGCCGGTGAGCGCCGCGCCATCATCGATTAAAGTATTGGCGCGGTCAGAATGAAAGCCCGCAAGCTTTGCGACACGTGATGTGAAGAACGTGAAGCCGCCTGAGACGAGCACGCAACGCGCGCCGTGTTTGGCCATCGTTTTCACGAGCGTGGCTGCGCCCGGATTGAGGCGAACGCGCTGATCGTAGCATTTTTGCAGCGCGCCGAGTTCGAGGCCTTTGAGCTTACCGACGCGCTCGGTGAGCGCGCTTTCGAAATCGAGTTCGCCGCGCATGGCGCGTTCCGTGATTTCGCTGATTTCCGCTTTGAGGCCGGCGAAGTCGGCGAGTTCATCAAGGCATTCGACGTCGATGATCGTGGAATCCATGTCCGCGATCAGGAGTTTTTTCTTACGGTTCTCTGCCGGCAAGATCGCCCAATCGACGGGGAGATCGGCAATGGCGGCGCGCGCTTCCTCGACGAGCGCGAAATCGACGCTCGGATAAACCCATTCCGCCGCTTCCCAGGGCCCAAGCACTGCGGGCGGCGGCAGTCCGCGCGAGAGCGCCACGCGCCCGAGCATGAGCAGCGCTTCGCGGTAGGACGGCATGTCCGGCGCGACGAAGGTTAGGGTGTGGGGGCTGTTGGACAAGGCTCAGCTTCGGATAGAGGGAGGCATGACGCGCGCGCTGCTTATCATGGGGCCGACGGCCAGCGGCAAGTCCGCCTTGGCTTTGGCGGTTGCGGAAAAGCATGACGGCGAGATCGTCAACGCGGATTCCATGCAGGCGTATCGCGATCTGCGGGTGCTTTCGGCCCGCCCGAGCGCAGATGAAGAGGCCCGCGCGCGCCATCACCTTTACGGGCATGTCGATGCATCGGTGCGCCATTCAGCAGGGATGTGGCTCGATGATGTGACGAAAACCGTCGCGGAGATCGCCGCGCGGGGGCGGCTCCCGATCATCGTGGGCGGCACGGGGCTCTATTTCAAAGTGTTGACGGAGGGGCTCTCGCCCGCTCCGGCGGGCAGCCCGGCGGTTCGCGCAGCCCTCCAGGCGCTTCTGGACGCTGAGGGCCCCGCGGGGCTGCATAACCGGCTTACAGCGCGCGATCCCGACGCAGCTGCGCGTATCCGCCCTTCAGACCCCGCGAGGCTCATAAGGGCGCTCGAAGTGCTCGACAGCGGCGGCGCCACGGCGGCCCTTCTGGAAAAAGAGCCGCCGCGCCTCACACATTGGGCGGGCCTTGCGCTGACGCCGCCACGCGAAGCGCTCTATGCCGCCATCAACACCCGCTTCGACGCAATGATGGCGGAGGGGGCCTTGGAGGAAGTGAAGGCTTTGCTCGCCAGGCGGCTGGATTGGAGCCTTCCGGCCATGAAAGCGCATGGCATGCCGCCGCTTAGCGCCTATTTAGACGGCAAAATCTCTCCGGCGGCGGCGGTCGAGA
>JBEVOS010000073.1:0-3248 GCA_040507435.1 Caulobacterales bacterium
TCTCCCGGAAACGTGAACCCAATGCCTCTTTCCATTGCGCAAAGCAAAGCTGTTCCGCTGCGCAGCGTCGCGCAAATTCTTGCGGCGATGTTTTGCTTCGCATTGGTCGATGCCCTTGCGAAATCGCTAAGCCTTCGTTATCCCGCAAACGAGGTGACATTCTTCCGGATGATTTTTGGCTTGCTGCCCGCATTCGCAATGAGCCTGCAAAGCAGCAAACCGCTGACGCAACGCTTGATGAATCTTGACGTCAAAGCGCAGACGCTAAGAGCGATCACCTTGCTTTGCGCGCTTGGACTTTTCTTCGCGGGTTTGCCTTATGTGCCGCTAAGCGAGGCGGTTGCCATCGTCTATTCGGAGACGATTTTCGTGATCGTGCTTGCGCCGTTACTGCTTAAGGAAACGCTAAGACGGCGCGATGCAGGCGCCGCGGCGATTGGCTTTGTGGGTGTACTGCTTGTCGTGCGTCCTGGCAGCGATCAAACCAACTGGCTTGGTCCGGTATTGTTGATCCTGAGCGCGATATTCGGCGCGTTATCGATCCTGCAGATAAAGCGGCTTCGCGCAAGCGACGACTCCAGCGTCACCGTGCTTTACTTCACGATGATTGGCGCCATTGTAAGCGGATTCTCGCTGATGTTCGCCTGGCAAACGCCGACGCTCGATTCACTCGCAATCCTCGCGTTGGTCGGCGTTCTTGCCGGTACGGGTCAATTGCTGATGACGATGGCGTTCCGACAGGCCGACGCCAGCGCACTCGCGCCATTCAACTATACGAGCATCGTATGGGCTGCGATCTTCGGTTATGTGGCATGGGGCGAGACCGTCGGCATGGTATCGCTCGTGGGGATTCTTTTGATCGTGGGCAGTTCCATTCTTGTCGCGATCCGGCGCAAGTAGGCTGATGGTCCTATCGTTTAACAGTTTTTATTCCATCGACAAACGCAGCGCAAACGCCAGCAATGCTGCTGAAAACGTCCAGCGCTGCATGACCTGCGCGCGCGGATGACTGCGCAGCCAGCCCGATATTCGCGTGGCGCCGAATGCCAGAGTGGTGTCGAATGCAGCACCCATCGCGACCAGCACCACGCCGAGTTCGACGACTTGCGACCAGATCGCGCCTGCATCGGGATGAATGAATTGCGGCAGCAGCACGGAGCAAAACAGCAGCGCCTTTGGGTTGAGCAAGCTGCTCATCATGCCTTTGAAGAATGCGGAGCGCAGCGTGTACGCCATGCCCGATGCTGCGTTGTTCGTATCAAGGCCAAAAGCCGGCGAGCGGAAAATCTGGATCGCGATATATGCCAGATACAACGACCCGGCGATACGCACGCCGTCATAAAGCCATGGCGCGCTGCGTAGCAACGCTGCGACGCCAAGTGCCGATAACGTGACGTGAAGCGTGCGCGCGACTGCAAGACCTGCAGCGGTCGACAAACCGTGTCTAAGCCCGCGCGACGCGCTCATTTGCAAGACGATCGCCATGTCGGGTCCGGGCAACGCGTAAACCACCGCGAGCGCACCAATAAACACCATCAGCAATTGCAGCGAAACCATGATCAGCCCCTGTGTTCGAAGCCATTATGGTGACGCTGATCGCCTAGGGGTTTCCTGCTAAGTGCAGGCGGTTTAACGGCATCATTAGCGGAAAACGCTAAATCACAACACGCGATTCAGTGCCACGAACTGAAGCAACATGATTGTCTTTGCATCGACAATTTCACCGCGCCGCACGGCATCGAGTGCATCGCCAAGTGGCCATTCGATAACTTCGAGATCTTCCCCTTCCGCCGCAACACCGCCGCCGCGACCCACGCGCGAGGAAGCATCGTATTCGGCAATGAAAAAGTGCAGTTTCTCCGTCACTGATCCCGGGCTCATATACGCCTCGAAAACCTTCTCGACGTTCTGCACGCGATAACCCGTTTCCTCTTCCGCTTCCGCGCGAATGCGTTCTTCGGGCGAGGCGTTATCGAGCAGGCCGGCGGCGGCTTCGATCATCATGCCGTCGTGCCCGTTGACGAACGCAGGCAGACGGAATTGCCGCGTCAATACAACCGTCTTTTGCTCGCGATTAAAAAGCAGAATGGTCGCGCCGTTGCCACGGTCATAGGTTTCGCGGCTTTGGCGTTGCCACACACCGTCGCTGCGCAGGAAGTCGAAGGTGGTTTTCTTGAGAACGTACCAGTCATCCGAGAGAACGACCGTGTCCATAATGCGGACTCTGTCTTTCGTGGTGGTCACCATTTTTGGCTCCGGTATCGCGGAAATAGAGCCATCATGTTATCGTGCAGTTTCGTGCAATATCAAGATATTTCGTGCAAACGGGTTTTCCAACATGCTGACGTCTCAACGAAAAAAAGCGATCCTCGATGCCTTGGCGCGCGACGGGCAAGTCCTTGCCAAGCAACTTAGCGAAACCTTCGAGGTGTCCGAGGACACGGTCCGGCGCGATCTGCGCGAACTGGCCGCCGAGGGGCTATTACAGCGGGTGCACGGCGGCGCGCTGCCGGCCTCGAGCGCAGTGGCGCCATTCGCGGAGCGGCGGGAGATCGAGTCATCGGCCAAGCGCGCCATAGCCGGCGCCGCTGCGGCCATGATCGGAAATGGTCAGGTCGTGATAATCGATGGCGGGACGACGTCCGCCAAATTGATCCGGCAACTCCCGCGCGACTTGCGGGCGACAGTTGTGACGCACAGCCCGAGCGTCGCGGTTGGTCTGATCGATCATCCAATGATCGAAGTGCTGGTGATCGGCGGCCGGCTCTTCAAGCATTCCATCGTGACGGTCGGCGCGGCCGCAATCGAAGCCATGTCGCATATCCAGGCCGATATCTATTTCATGGGCGTCACCGGCGTGCATCCCACGGCGGGTTTAAGTACCGGCGATTACGAGGAAGCGTATGTGAAGCGGGCGCTTGCGGCGCGGGCGGCGGAGACGGTGGTGCTGGCGTCGTCGGACAAGATCAACGCCGCTTCGCAATTCGTGATTGGAGGCTTGGCGATCGCCCAGACGATCATTGTGGAGAAGGCGACCGATCCGGCACTGACAAAACCGCTTGAGAAGTCGGGCGTGACGATCGTGCGCGCTTAAATCAGTCCCGCAACGGCCATGGCATCGAGACAATTCTCCGGGCCGCCCACAACAATGCGTGCCGAGCATGCAAGCATGAGATTCAAGTTCAAGCCGAAATCTTCGACAACGAAGCCATTGGCGCAATACGAGGCATTTCCTTCCTTTCTAATTG
>JBEVOS010000090.1:0-8793 GCA_040507435.1 Caulobacterales bacterium
GCGCCAAAATAGCGGTGGTCTGCGGCGCGAGCCCTTTGCGCGCCCATGCGCGGTCATAGACTTCGGGATTGTCGCGGATTGCGCGGATATCGTGCATTTTTTCCTCTGGCAGCAGGATCGCTTAGCCGCGCCCGCGCAAAGAGGGAAGCGTGGGCTATTCGGCAGGTCGGTATTGCGGCTCGGCGTCCGCGCGCGCGCGCGCTGCGTTTTGGGACTTTTCGATCAACCACACGACCCAAATCGAAATCTCAAACAAGAGATACATCGGCACCGCCATCAGGGTCATCGACAGAACATCCGGCGGCGTCACAAGCGCCGCAAACGCGGCGATGCCGACAATGGCGAACCTGCGCCCTTTTCGCAGCATGGAAGCGCCAAGGATCCCAACGCGCGCCAGCAAGGCGAGCACGACCGGCAATTGGAAAAAAAGACCGAACGCCAATACCAGCGTCGTAACGAGGCCGAGATATTCCTCGACCTTCGGCAGATACGTCACCGCCACGCCGTTGCGCACCACTTCCTGCTTCAGCGCAAACTCAAGCGCGAACGGCATCGCTACGAAATAGACAAACGCGCCGCCCAGCAGAAACATGACAGGCGCAGCGACAAGAAATGGCGCAACGGCCATGCGTTCGCGTTTGTATAAGCCCGGCGCGATAAACGCATAGGCCTGCCATGCGATGACCGGAAACGAGACTATAATCGCAGCGAACAGAGCTATCGCCATTTTGACGCCGAAAAAGCCGAACGCGCCTGTATAGACAAGCTCGATCGCTTCGTTCGCGCGGTCTGGATGCACAGCCGCCATCGCCGCCTTAAACGGCTCGATCATGTACTCGAACAACGGATCGGCAAAGGCGAAGCAAACGCCAAAAGCAATGACGAGCGCGACCAGCGAAACGACAAGCCGCGACCGCAGCTCCATCAAATGATCAAGCAAGGGCGCGCGCGACGCCTCCATTTCGTCGTCGTTGCCGGCGCTCACGTCGCCCTCCGCGCGGGTGGCGCATCGGTGTCGCTCTCAATGTTTTCGTCAGCGGTGCGTTCAGGCTCGGGCAAAGCCGGCGGATCAAGAGGAGGCGAAACATCCGATGGAATGGACGCGGCCCTTCCAATCTCATTTTGAAAATCCGCGGTCCCGCGACGAAGCGCGTCAACTTCTCGCTTCAATTCGTCCAGCTCCGCCTGCCGCGCCAACTCGTCGAAGCCATGGCGGAACTCCTGCGCCATCCCGCGCAAACGCGCCGTCCACCGGCCCACTTTCCTGAGCATCAGCGGCAAGTCCTTCGGCCCGACGACGACAAGCGCCAGCACGGCCAAAAGCACAATTTCTTGAAAGCCGAGACTCGGCAGCATGGCGGTTAGCCGTTCGGCGTGCGGTCCGTGTCGCTCGTGACCTGGCGGGGCGGCTCAGGGGCTGGCGGAGGCGTATCGCCGTCGCTCAGACCTTTACGGAAGCCTTTGATGCCTTTGCCCAGGTCTTCCATCATGCCGGACAAGCGCCCGGGACGGCCGAACAACAGGAAAGCCAAGAAGAGTACGACGAGAAGCGGGATGAGGCCGGGCATGTGCATGGTGGGTTTCCTATGCCACAACTTTCTAACAGGAATTGGGCGAAAGGGGCATGCGTTAAAGCGTGGGCTGACGAAACCCAATTTTCCTATAGCCCCTGTCAGCCGTCGTCGTTGAGATGATCCACGAAAAAGCTTGATGAGTCGTCGCCAGGCTGCAGCGGCTCTTCGTCGCCCGAATCGCCCTCACCTGGCCGGGGGACCTGAATTTCCGCAGCCGCGCGCGAATCCAGCAATCCAAGATCTTTCAACTCCTCTTTACCGGGCAGCACGTCGAGCGATGCGAGCCCGAAATGAGCCAGAAAAGCGTCGGTGGTGCCAAAGGTGAGCGGGCGGCCTGGACTTCGGCGCCGACCGCGCGGCTTCACCCACCCAATTTCGAGGAGAAGATCCAACGCGCCACGTGACAGCGAGACACCGCGAATATCCTCAATCTCCGCCCGGGTTACAGGTTGATGGTATGCTATTACCGCCAACGTCTCCATCGCCGCTTTCGGCAATTTTTTCGGCGAATGTTTTATCGTGGCGAACAAGCCAGCAAGGTCGGGCGCAGTCTGAAAACGCCAGCCGCCCGCGACCTCGACCAGTTCAACGCCGCGGCCCTCATAGTCTTTTTTGAGCTGCTGAAGCACCACAACGGCGTCAACGCCCTCGCCCAGGCGCTGAGCGAGAGCCGAAGCAGTCATTACCTCGCCGCCCGCAAAAAGCAGCGCTTCAGCCGCCCTTATTTCCTCAGGAGAAGGTGCGCGTTCTGCTTTCGGCTCTTCTGAGAAAGCGTCCTCGATACGCCGCATTGCGTCAGCGATGGCTGGCTCTTCGGGGGCGTGGCGGCGGGCGCTCATGGTTTATTCTGCGCCCCTCCCTTGCGGGCGCGCAAGAACAGGGGTGCGAATGCCTCTGCTTGACGGAACTCCATGCGGCCTTCGCGCGAAAGTTCAAGCGTCGCGCCGAAAACGCTGGCGAGATAGGAGGCCGGCGGGGGCGCTTCAGCGCCCTCCTCGGGCGGCGGCGTCACCGCCTCAATCGGGCGCCAATCGGGAATTTGATCGAGCAATTTTTCGAGGCGTTTGCGCGCCTCCGCCAGCGGGTAGGCGCGGCGCGGACGCGGGCGATGCACGCGCCGCAAAGTGCGGGTTCTGTCAGCGCAATAGGATTGGAGCAAGTCGTATAAACTTGCCTGCCAGGCGTTGGTTTTTGTCAGCGCGAAAGGCTGAGGTGCGCCATTCACAAAAATTTCTGCGCCGAGCTGCGGCAGGTTTTTAAGCGCTTCTGCAGCCGCGCGTGCGCGCTCTAAACGCAAGAGCTTCACGCGCAGCGCAAGCGCCAGCTGATCTGCATCCAGCGCTTCTTCTTCGGCTTGCTGCTTGGGAATAAGCAAACGCGATTTGAGGTAGGCGAGCCATGCCGCCATGACGAGGTAATCACCCGCCAATTCTATTTGCGTGGCGCGCGCCTCCGCAATAAACGCCAAGTATTGATTGGCGATTTCAGTGACCGACACGCGCGCGAGATCGACTTTCTTCGCGCGCGCGAGTTCGAGCAGCAGATGGAGCGGCCCTTCGAACGCGTCGAGCGCCAATATCAGCGCTTCGGTTCCTTCCGCCTCTTGCGCGGCGGCGAAATCGAGATTGACGGCGTCCTCGCTCATTTTGGCGTCCAGTACGGCCCCATCAAAGACCAATAACGATGCCACGCATGGGCGGCGTCAAACGGTTGCGGTTTGGCTTTCGCGACACGCGAGGCCCTTTCCGCGCGTTCTAACGGTTTTCCGGACAAAATGGGGCAGCCTTGCGCCACATTCTCCATATCCGCGATCACGCCAGAACATTGCAGCACAAGATCGCAGCCGGCAGCAAACGCCTTCTCCGCCTTGGTTTGCAGCGTTCCTTCGAGGGCTTTCATGTCGAGATCATCACTGGCGAGAAGCCCGTCAAAGCCAATCTCGCCGCGAATGATTTTCTCGATCACAATTGGGGAATGTGTCGCTGGACGATCAGGGTCGATAGACTGGTAGACGATGTGCGCGGTCATTGCCGCTTCCGCGTCGTTCAAAGCCCGAAATGGGGCCCAGTCCGCACCAAGCTGATTGTGGCCAACGCTCACTTTCGGAAGCGACAGATGACTATCGGCGTCGGCGCGGCCATGGCCCGGCATGTGCTTCACGCAGCCTAAAACGCCGCCCTCGCGAAGCCCCTTAAGAGCCGCCCGTCCTAATACGGCGATCACGTCTGGATCTTGAGAAAACGCACGGTCGCCTATGATTAGATCGGCGCCGTCTACGGGAACATCGAGCACCGGTGCGTAGTCGGCATCGACGCCCATTTGCTTCAGCTCATGGGCGATCAGGCGATGCCCCAGTTTCGCAGCTTCGATTCCGCGTTCTTTGTCGCGCTCATATAGTTTTCCGTATAGCGCGCATGCTGGCCAAGTCGGCCACATTGGGGCCTTCAAGCGCGCAACCCGGCCGCCTTCTTGATCAATATAAATAATCGCATCGTGGCCGGCCGCTTCACGCAAGTCGGCGCAAAGCCGTGTTACTTGTTCGCGCGAAACGCAGGCCTCGCGAAACAGTATAAAGCTCCAAGGCCGCGCGCTCTTTGCAAAACCGGCCAGCGCGTCATCCAGCTTGGGCTGACGCACGCCGATGGCCGCAGCAAGAATACTCATCTGCGCACCGCGATGCAGTCTTGCCCCATCGCCTTTATGCGATCGCAAAAGCGGCCCGCATTTTCGCGATCTGCGAAGTAACCCGCGCGAATGCGGTAATAATATCCATTCTGACCAAGGTCAGCGCGTTCAACATCAAGCCGTGCATTTTCGAACAAAGCGGGGGCGCGGGAAGCAAGTCTATTCCATGCTGTTTGTACGCCTGCCTCTGAACGCAAAGCGGCGACCTGAGCCACGTATGGACCATTCGACACAAATTGCGGGGCAACGCTCAGCGACGGACGCGCAGCTGGCGCAGTGACGTTATTGTCCAAAATTGGCGCTTCGGGGCCTGGGCGCGCGGTAACGGCGCTTTCCGTTGTAGGCCGCCCTTCGATGACGCTGTCCAAAGCGCTTATTTCGGCGGCGTCAGGCACGCTCATTTCTGGTGACGGTGCAATTTTATAGGGTTCAGACGGCGCAACAATTCTTGGTACGTCGCGGCCTCCGTAAAAATTCCATATGAATGCGCTCAACGCTACGATAACAAGCAGCGCGAGCCAGAAAAGCAGGTCGCGCCGTCCGTGACCGCCTTCCTCGACATCACCGCCTTTGTGCGGGGCGTATCTGCGTGCCCTTGCGTTCATTCTTCCAAAGCTCCGCGCGAGAATCGCGCTCGCGCAAAGAGATTAGCATTTTCTTTCGATTGATTGCCGCATGGAGATCAGTTCGAACGATCTAGGCTGTACAACCGCGCATGCTCATCGATGGCGAAATCGTCGGTCATACCTGCGATATAATCGCAGACGCGACGCGCCGTGCGCGGATTGTCCGACGCGTCGCCCGGCTGCTGCCAATTCGGCGGCAAAGTTTCTGGCGCCTCAAGGAACAATTCGAACAGGTTTTTCACGACTCGTTTCGCTTGCGCGCGGCGGCGGTTGACGCGCCAGTGCCTGTACATACGCGTCATCAAAAACCGTCGCAAAATCGCCTGTTCTTCGTTCATCTTATCTGAAAATCCGACCAGCGCTTCGCCCGCAGCGCGCACATCCCCGGCGCTTTGCGGTGTGACACGCAGGAGCCTGCGTTGCGACTCCGATACGAGATCGTCAATCCAGACCCCGATCAGACGCCTGACTGTTTCGCCAATGAAACGCCCCTCTTCCAAGTCCGGATATTGTGTGGAAACAGCTTCAAACACACGCGCCACAAGCGGGACTTCAGCGCGCACTTCGTCGATTGAAAACAATCCCGCGCGAAGCCCGTCGTCCAAGTCGTGATTATTGTAAGCGACATCGTCGGCGTGTGCGGCGACTTGCGCCTCAATCCCCGGCCATGACGCCAATTCGAGATCATGGGTTTTATCGTATTCCTGGATCGCGACCGGCAAATCGGCGAGACCGGCGCCCGGGCGTATCAGCGGGCCGTTATGTTTTACGACGCCTTCCAGCGTCTCCCAGGTGAGATTGAGACCGTCGAAGGTGGGATAGCGTTGCTCAAGCTTTGTAAGCGCCCGCAGAGTTTGAGCGTTGTGATCAAAGCCGCCGAACGGCGCCATGCAGGCGTCGAGGATGTCCTCGCCGGTGTGGCCGAAAGGCGGGTGGCCGATGTCGTGCGCGAGCGCCAATGCTTCCGCCATGTCCACATCCAGACCGAGACGCCGCGCCACGGCGCGCGCGATCTGCGCCACTTCCAGAGAATGCGTAAGCCGCGTCCGGAAGTGATCGCCTTCATGGGCCACGAAGACCTGGGTTTTACCTTTGAGGCGGCGGAAAGCGCTCGAATGAACGATACGATCCCTATCCCGCTCGAAAGGGGAGCGGTGGGCAGCTTCCGGCTCGGCGTGGAGCCGGCCCCGCGATTGCGCCGGATCCGTCGCGTAAGGCGCGCGCGGAACGTCCCATTTTTGCGCGCGAGCGCCATTTGGCATGCTGAACTCTCCCATAAGCCGGGACCCGCCCCTATATGGCGCCTCAGAGGGTTGAGAAACCGCCGCGAAGACGGAAAATACCAGCATGTCGAGCGTGACTCTTTCCGAAGCCGCAGCCAAGCGGATCAACGCCATCTCCACCGGCGAGCCGGCGGGGGCCGGCCTTCGCGTGGCCGTCGAAGGCGGCGGCTGTTCCGGCTTTCAGTATGAAATTGCGATCGATCGCACGGCTCAGCCCAACGATCTCGTGATCGAGCGCGACGGCGCCCGTCTCTTCGTTGATCCGGTTTCGTTGCCGTTCCTTCTTGGCTCGGAGGTGGATTGGGTTGACGAACTGATCGGCGCTTCCTTCAAAATCCGGAACCCCAACGCCAAGTCCAGCTGCGGCTGCGGCGTCAGCTTTTCAGTCTGACCATGTTCCGCGCCCGCAGCGCGCTCGACGCCGGCCTTGATGCGTTCAAAAAACGAAGCTGGAAACGTGCGCGCAAACATCTCGAGGACGCCGCCTTAGCTGGCGAACGCAGCGCAGAATATCATTTCGGGCTTTTACTGTGGCGCGGTCTTGGCGGGGCTCAAGATCGCGAGGGCGCAGTTTATTGGTTCCGCCGCGCCGCCGCTCAAGAATTGCCTGCAGCGCAAGACGCGCTGGGCGCCGCGCTCCGCTCCGGGATGGGCGCAGCGCAAGATCGCGAGGAGGCATGGCGTCTGTTTAAGCTTGCGTCCGAGCGCGGCTATGCGCCGGCGATGGCGAACCTTGCAACGATGTGCGACCCCGTTGATGCGCGGCGCTGGATGATCCGCGCGGCGCAGACTGGTCATGAACCATCGATGTTGAATTTGAGCGATCTCATTGAGCAGGAGGAGCCGATCGAGGCCCTCGCATGGCTCTATTGCGCCGCTTCGGTCAAAGGCAATGAAACAGCGGCGATGCGCGCCAAGAAGCTCGCGAGAACACTTTCAGCGGCCGGTATTGCAATTGCGCAAAAGCGGGGGCGCACGCTCGCAAAGGACGTGAAAGCGGCACTGAAAGCTGAACTTTAGGTCAGTCTAGCCGCCGCGCATTTCCGATTACGCCATCCTCGACAAAATCCACCAGCGCAAATACGAGACCCATCAGGATAAGCCACCCGATGGGTGCGAGAATGATTGGGATGGCGTCGTGCTCGCCCGCGTAATAGTGCGTCCATGCGGTTGCGACGCCCGCGAGCGCCGCTGCTGGAAATGTCCAAGCCAGAATAGCGGCAAGCATTAGAAGCGTTTTGGAGCGCCAATGAGCGCGCTCTTCGCGGGTCGCAAGGCGCACGGCGCTTCCTAGGCTGGCGACCGCCGTAGTCATGTTAAACGCCGTAAAGGCCCAGAGGAGAACGAGCATTTTTCTTCAGTATCATGCATCAGCGGAAAATGCTTTCCGTTCCGTACAAGCGGCGCGAGTATAGGCTTGGCGGGGGGCCAGGAGAACGCCTCATGACTGCCCGACACATAAACGGTCACGTCGAAATCGGAGAGGAAGATGTTCGCGCCGGGCAGACGGGCGTGCATCTCCGCTATATTTTAATCGCTTCAGTTCTGCTTGTCGCGACCGGTTTCGCGGCAGCCGCCTTGGCGATGCTGTTCGTCTAATTGGTGGCGGGACGGCTTTCGGCGCGCTAAAGCGCCGAAATGCCTTTGACCATCGCCGCCTGGAATGTGAACTCGATTCTCGCGCGTCTGCCGACCGCGCTCGCCGTCCTCAAGGAGATGGACGCGGACGTCGTGTGCCTGCAGGAGCTCAAATGCGAGGATAATCGTTTTCCGCGAATGGAAATCGAAGATCTTGGCTATAACGTCGAGACATTTGGGCAGAAGACGTATAACGGCGTCGCTATTCTCTCGAAGCACCGAATTGAAGACGCGCGCCGCGGCGTTCCCGGCTTTGAGCACGATCAGTCGCGTTACCTGGAAGCGATTATCGCTGCGCCAGGCGCTCATTTTCGTGTCGCTTCGCTTTACGCCCCGAACGGCAATCCCGTTGGCACAGAGAAGTTTCAGCTAAAAATGGACTTAATGGATGCGCTCATTGAGCACGCGCGCTCAACACTGCTTGGCGAGGAGAACTTCGTCATCGCTGGCGACTACAATATCATTCCGCGCGATGTCGATTGCTGGGACCCCAAGGTTTGGGAAAGCGACGCGCTCTATCTTCCCGCGTCAAAGAGCAAGTATCGCCGCCTCATCAATCTGGGTTTTACCGACGCTTACATGCAAACGGATGGCCGCGCGCATCAATATACATTTTGGGACTACCAAGCTGGCGCGTGGCAGCGCGGCAACGGCATTCGCATTGATCATCTCATGTGTTCGCCGCAGGCCGCCGATCGCCTTGAGCGCGTCGAAATCAAGAGAGATGCGCGCGCAAGAGAGAAGCCGAGCGATCACGTTCCTATTGTCGGCGCCTTCGCTACATAAAATGTTTAAACCTACGGGCGTTTGCGTTCGCCGTGACAAAGGTTACGCGCTCGACACGGTTACGAGATCAGCGTGTTCGTTCTGCCCCACCAAGACACAAAAGGGCTGATGCATGGCGTTCGAAATCTCCAAGGTCGTTGAGCAACTCGGTGAAGACGTTATGGCTCAGTGCGGAGAGCCTGCCGGCCTCAGCAAAGATCA
>JBEVOS010000096.1:0-5729 GCA_040507435.1 Caulobacterales bacterium
GTTGTAGGCCCGGGCGAGGCGCAGCAATTCGACATCGTTTATGGGCCTTATTCGGCGCGTTATCCGGGCAATTCGATGGGCGGCGTAATTTCGATCACGACGCGCGAACCTGAAAACAACGAAGCATTCGCGACGGCGCAATATTTCTTACAGCCGTATGACCAATACGCGACGGATCAAACCTTTGACGGTTATAGCTTTGAAGCGGGAGGAGGCTGGCGTCCAAATGAGGGGCCATTTGCACTACGCGCTAGCTACCGTCATTTTCAGAATGTTGGCCAGCCTATGTCTTGGTATCAAATGACGGCGGCCCCCGCAGGCGCGGCGACATCCGTTTCCGGCGCCGTCGTTGATCCCGAACTCGTTGTGAAAGCGCCTATCTTCGCGGCGGAATCGCCGGATCACAACACGCAGGATCAATTCCGTCTGCGCGCCGATTGGGATTTGGGCGCGTGGAATCTGCAAGCAATCGGCATCTACTGGACGACCGATAGCGATCGAACCCATCCGCAAATCTATATTCACGATGCGAACGGAAATCCGGTCACGTCAGGCACGGTTTCGGTCAGCGGCCAAAATTACACGCTGGCATCCGTTCCGTTCGCGACCGCCGGCCGTGAAGAAATTCTCGCCGGTCTTCGCCTGGAAGGCCCTCTCTTCGGTTGGGATACCCACATAAATCTCTCGCGCTTCTGGCAGGCGAAGGATGAGGCGCGTCAATCCAATTCCTATGCTGCGGGTGTGGCGAACGGCGCTGGCCGCCTCACACGCCAGAACGAGCCCAGTTGGATAACGCTCGACGCGAGCGCGGAACGCGCCTTCGGCGCGCATCAACTCGCCTTTGGCGTCACCGCAAACCAATACGAAGCGAGCCAAGACATTTTTAATCTCGCGAACTGGCGTTCGGGTGGCGCTGGCGCGCGCACGAACATGACGGGCGGTAAAACCCGGCTGATCGGCGTCTTCGCGGAAGATGAGATTACGCTGAATGAAGATCTGTCTTTGACGCTTGGCGCGCGCATAGATCGCTGGGAGGCGTTCGATGGCGTCGTTGGCGCATCCACGTCGGGCGGATTTGTCACCCAATCGTTTACCGATCGTGAGGAGACAGACGCGAACGGCGCGCTCTCAGTTCAATGGGATTTTGCCACAGGGTGGGCCGCGCAGCTTAGCCTCGCAACAGCCACGCGCTTCCCAACAGTTGGCGAACTATTCCAGGGAACGCTGCTCTCGGATGGTTCATTCAACCTAAATAGCTTCGATCCAAACTTGCGGCCTGAGCGCTCGAAAGACGTAAACTTCATTCTGCGCCGCGATCTGGGAAATGTGCGTCTTACTGGCAGCGTCTTCTACCAGGAAGTTGAAGACGCGCTTTTCCGCCAGCAGGGATTCAACCAGTTCGGCATCGTCGTCACCTCGAACCAGAATATCGATTTGGTTCGTCAACTCGGCGCTGAAGCGATTGTCGAAGCCGAGGATGCGTTTATTGATGGTCTCGATATCGAGGTGAACCTGGCTTACATCGACGCGGTGATCGCGGAAAACCGCAGCTTGCCAGCCTCCGTTGGCAACCAATTTCCGCGTATTCCATATTGGCGCGCAAATGGCTCTATCCGCTACGCGATCGATGATCATTGGCGCGCGTCCGCAGGTTTTCGCTTCAATACGGAAACCAAAAATAATCTAGAAGGCACACAAGTCGGCGATACGTTCGGGTATGCGTCGGAACAATTCATCGTTGACGCCAAGCTCTCATGGCTCCCGAGCGAGCACGCGGAAATCAGCTTTGGAATTGACAATATAAATAATGATCGCGCTTGGGCGTTTCATCCATTTCCGCAGCGCACGTTCATCCTCCAAGCGCGGTGGCGGCAATGAGCGATGCAGCGTTTGAGGAAACGGCCCGCAAGGGCCGTCTCTATCGCATGATCTGGTGTTGGCATTTTTATGCCGGTCTTTTCTGCATTCCGTTTGTGATCTTTCTTGCGGTCACGGGCTCGGTCTATCTTTTTCGTCCGCAGATCGAGAGCGTGATCGACCGCGCATATATGAATATTCCTCGCAGTGGTCAGGCCCACGGCGCCGATATGATCGCCAACGCTGCGATCGCGGCTGCGCCGGGATCAAAACTCGCTGCGTACATCCTGCCCGAAACGCCGAACCAAGCCGTACAAGTGCTCATCTCGGAGCATGGCGCGCGCACGCGCGTCTATGTGCACCCGGATACGCTTTCAATCCTCAAATCAGTGGATGAGGAGGGCCGCTTTCGCCGCATCGTGTTCAAGCTTCATGGCGAATTGCTGATGGGGCCTGCCGGTTCGGTGCTCGTCGAACTCGCCGCATCTTGGGCGATCGTGATGGTGCTGTCCGGCCTCTATCTTTGGTGGCCGCGCAACACGCGCGGTCTTGGCGGCGTTCTCTATCCGCGCCTAACGAAAAAGTATGTGTGGCGCGATCTGCACGCGGTGATCGGCGTCTATGTTTCGATCTTCGCGCTTTTTTTGCTCGCCACTGGCCTGCCGTGGGCGCTGGTTTGGGGAGAAGCGTTCAAGGCCGCACGCAACGTCACAGGAACGGCTGCAATCCTACAAGACTGGTCGACGTCAAGCGCAGGTGAGCATGCTGAACATATGGCGCAAGATCATGATCAGCTTGCGCCGAACACGGGCGGCGCTTCGCTTGAAATGATTGTCGCGAGCGCGCAGCGCCTACACCTTGCAGCGCCCGTCGCAATATCGCCGCCCACGTCTCGTTTCCCATACTGGAAGGTAAGCTCTGAGGCCGCCAATCGCCCTTTACGCGCGACAGTATGGCTCTCGCCGAGTACTGGCGAAATCGTCGCGCGTGAGAGATTCGCCGATCGGCATTGGATCGATCAAATCGTCGGTTACGGGACCGCGGCGCATGAGGGGCAATTATTTGGCTGGGCCAATCAATTGCTTGGCCTTCTCACCGCAATGGGTCTCGTTGTGCTGTGCATCAGTGCATTCGTCATGTGGCGAAAGCGTGCGCCGGAAGACGCGCTAGGCGCACCGCCGCCGATCCCAGACGAGCGCATCGGCGCCGGGCTTGCCGCGATCATCATCGTGGCCGGCGTGCTTTTGCCCGTGCTTGGCGTTTGCATGATCGCCATCGCGTTTACTGAGCAATTACTCCTAAGGCGTTGGGCCGCGGCGCGAACCTGGCTTGGTCTTTCGCCGCGCCATTAGTGAGGATGCGCCGCGAACGCGCTGCGCCTAAGAACGGTGTCGATACGCGAAATAAGGCGATGCTTGAAGGCTGATTCCGCCGCTTCCATCTGCTGCATTGCTTCAAGATGCGCGCGCCTCGTTTCGATCAGCGTCTCCACGCGCGCGAGCAAAAGAGGGAGCTGTACAGGGCGGGCCAGGTGATCATTAGCGCCGCAGGCTAAGCATTCGATCGCGACATCCTGATCGTCATCAGGAGAAATCGCGATGATCGGCAACGAGCACATATCGTGATTGCGCCGCAGCGCGCGAATAACGCCAAGTCCGGATATATCACGCAGATTGAGGTCTGCGAGAACGATTGCGGGCGGATCGTTCTCGACGCAATCAAGCGCCGCGCGGCCGCTCCGCGCCTCCACGACGTGAAACCCGCGATGCGTGAGCAGATGACTGAATATGCAACGATTGGTGGCGATCTCGTCGATCAATAGAATGCGCGGCGCATCAAGCCGCCAAGTCTCCTTTAGCATAATCACGTTTCCTCATTGGCGGCTCTTTTCCTTTGCGTCACGCGCAGACTGAAACGCCAAATGCCAATGAGCGCTTAAACATCGTAGTAAACGGAAAGCGTATTACGCTGCTTTTTCTAATACGCGCAAAAATCCACGCGCGCCGCCGCGCTTTCACAGTCGTGCTTGATCGTTTTTGCCCATGCGTTAGCTATAGTGCGAACCGGGAGGAATGCATGAGCTACGAGACGATCCTAGTCGAAAAACGCGGGCAGGTGGATTGGGTGACGCTTAATCGCCCGCACACGCTCAACGCGATCAACACCCAGATGGCGACCGAACTGGGCGATTACTTCCTTAATCGCTTCAATGATTCACATACGCGCATTATCGTCCTGAAGGCGGCCGGTCGCGCATTCTGCGCCGGGCTCGATCTGAACGAGCGAATTGCGCGTGATCAGCCTGGCGGTGTTGCGCCGCCCTTTGCCGGCGGCATGGGCTTTCAGGGCCACCTCGCCGAGGTCTACATCCGCATGCGGCGCTGCCCCCAGCCGATCATCTCGCTTATCCACGGCCCAGCTTGCGGCGGCGGCTTTGCGTTTGCGTTGGCGTCGGACATCCGGATTGCTGGCGAGAGCGCGCGCATGAACGCCGCCTTCATTCGCATCGGCCTGTCCGCCTGCGACATGGGCGTCAGCTACTTCCTACCGCGCCTTGTCGGAACCTCACTTGCGTCTGAGTTGATGCTCACAGGCCGGTTCATTCACGCGCCGCGCGCCTTCGCGAGCGGTCTCGTCTCAGAGGTTGTGCCGGACGATAAACTTGAGGAAACCGCCGCGCCCTACATCGAGGACATGCTCACAACGTCGCCGATGGGGTTGCGGCTTACCAAGGATGGGTTGAACCAAGCGATCAACGCGTCCAGCCTTGAGGCCGCAATGGCGATCGAGAACCGCAATCAAGTTCTGGTGAGTAGTTCGGCCGATGCGGTAGAGGGCCGCAAGGCGTTCCTGGAAAAACGCCGGCCGGTCTACGCCAACGAATAATTCGGCCAGCTTCCCTGTCAGAGGCGGTCTCGACTCGCCTCGGCAGGGCCTTTAGGAAATCGTCATTCTAACAGTCAGGCCGATTCCTGGGCGCGCCCAGGATCGGACACAGAAGACAGCCTGGGAGGTTGCAGCCCGGCTTGGGGAGAATGCGTGGCAAGCGTTGCCGATAACGCGGAAAATGTAACGGCGGGCGAAGAGAGCATCTTCGCTCCGCTGAAGCACGGCGTTTTCCGCCGTATTTGGCTCGCGAGCCTGGCGTCCAATTTCGGCTGGCTGATTCAAAGTGTCGGCGCGGCGTGGGCCATGACGGAGCTATCTGGTTCGCCTGACATGGTCGCGCTGGTGCAGACGGCTGCGTTTATGCCGTCCATGCTCATGTCGCTCGCGTCAGGCGCCATCGCGGACATGTATGACCGGCGGATCATTGGGATCATCGCGCTTTCGATCAATGTCACCGCCGCCGCCGCTCTAACGGTTCTGACGTTCCTCGGAATACTTACGCCAAGCCTGCTCTTGATATTCTGCTTTATCATTGGCGCGGGCGGCGCCTTGTTCGGGCCATCCTGGCAGGCGTCCGTGAGCGAACAAGTGCCCAAGGATCTTCTCCCGCAGGCAATTTCGCTCAACTCGATCAGCTTCAATATTGCCCGCTCATTCGGGCCGGCGATCGGCGGCGCTTTGGTGGCCGCGGCTGGTGCGGTCGCCGCATTTCTCGTCAATACGCTGTTCTACCTTCCGATGATCACGGTGCTTTTTTTGTGGAAGAGAAAGCAGGAAACGCCGCGTCTACCGCCGGAAAGCCTCGGCCGCGCGATGATTTCGGGCGTGCGCTACGTGATGCACTCTCCGGCAATTCGCACCGTGATATTCCGCACGTTTCTGCTCGGCATGATCGGCGGTGCGGTATCGGCGCTGATGCCGCTTGTGGCGCGAGACCTTGTCGGCGGCGGCCCGCTCACATTTGGCGTGTTGCTCGGTTCTTT
>JBEVOS010000111.1:0-9187 GCA_040507435.1 Caulobacterales bacterium
GATGCGGGCGTCGGCGAGCTTGATCTCGCCTTTCACATTTGCGCCGCGCATGCGGAGCGCGCCGTTGACGCGGATGTTCACGGCTTCCAGCGCAACACCGTGTTCGGTCGCGCCGCTGGCATTGCGGAGGCCGATGATGGTGCAATTACACAGATCGACATTGCGCGAGATCGTAGCGCTTACAAAGCGCAGGCCCGCCTTTGCCGTGACGTCACCTATGACTTCGCCATCGATCTCAGCATTGGCGGCGTCGAGCGCGAAAGCTTTGACGCTGGAAAGCTGCGCTTTTTCGAGTGTGATCGTGCCGCCGACACGCGCGCCGCGCAGATTGATCGTGCCGTTGGCCGCAAATCCGTTGCGGAATTGGATGCCGCCGTCGATGACGCAGGCCTCTGCGTTGAGTGCGTCCACTTGTAGTTTGTCGTCGGGGAGCATGATCGCGCCGCCGTCGCAATGAAGGCCATCTTTCAGACGCGAGCCGCGCAACCAGATCGGCCCTTCACAACGAAATCCGGCATTGAGGTGCACGGCGCCAGCGCATTCGAGATTGCCTGCAGACAATGCGTAGCGGTGATTGACGGTGATGCGCGCGCCACGAAGATCGAGCACGCCGCCAATTGATGCGCCAAACACCGAGACGCCGCCGATGGCGCGGAAATTCGGGCGCAAAATTGCGTTTCCGGCGATCCGCACATTGCGCAGATTAAGCGCGAAAACGCCGATGCCGTCATTCGCGGGCGCTGTGGGATCACATGCGAGGTGGGCGCCTTTGCCGTCGACGGCGCCTTCGATCACTGCGCCTTCGAGATCGAGCGCGCATTCCTCACCATCGACCGCCGCCGCAATGCCGCGAAACGTTACAGGCCCGTCGAAGCGCGCATGATGCGCTCTTAATGATTTGAGCGTCGAGCCATCAAGTGCGAGGCGCGCTAACCGGGCGTGCGAAAAATCCATGCCATCGGGAATTTCGCAGTCGAGCAATTCAAGAGCGGGTAAGCCTGCGCCTCCGGCGCCCGAACAATCCGAAAGATCGAGAACGCCTTCAATGCGCGCGCCGCGCACGCGCACGCCAGGCATGCGCACGGCCCATTCAGGATTGAGCCCAATCAACAACCGGCGCAAAAAGTAGGCGCGCACGAGCGGCTTGACGCCGTCCGGGCCGATCATCGGCGAAAAATCGGCGATCTCACCCTCTCGGGTCCGATCGATCACATGGCTCTCTATGGGAGAGAGATCGTTGGCGTCGAATGCCATAATTGCGCGCCCCCGCGCTCCCCACAGCCGGGGCGGCTTAAACCACAGCGGCGCGGGCTGGAGAAGGGCCTCGCGAGTCGGGTTATACATATTTAAGGATCGCCGCCGCGCTTTAAGGCGGATCGAAATTGGAAGCGATTGAATTCATGGCAGAAGCCGCGGTTACGTCGAATTTGCCCGAACTGTCAGTTTCTGAACTGGCGGGCGCGGTGAAGCGAACGATGGAAGAAAGGTTCGATCGCGTGCGCGTGCGCGGCGAGCTTGGCCGCGTTCTGATTGCGAAGAGCGGGCATCTTTACGTCGATCTCAAAGATGAGAATGCGTGCGTCTCGCTCATTATGTGGAAAACTAATGTCGCGCGTTTGTCATTCAAACCCGAGGAGGGTTTGGAGGTTGTCGCCGAAGGCAAGCTGACGACTTATCCCAGCCGTTCGCAATATCAGCTGGTCGCGGATCGGATGGAGCCGGCGGGCGCGGGCGCGCTTTTGGCGCAGCTTGAAAAGTTGAAGCAGCGGCTCGCTGCGGAGGGCCTGTTTGCGGCGGAGCGCAAAAAGCCGATTCCGTATTTGCCGCGCGTGATCGGCGTCGTAACCTCACCGACTGGCGCTGTGATCCGCGATATTTTGCATCGCCTCGGCGAGCGGTTTCCGCGCCGTGTTTTGTTGTGGCCTGTGCTGGTGCAAGGCGCGGAAGCGGCTGGCCAAATCGCGAATGCGATCAAAGGATTTAACGCGCTGCAAGGCGCGCTGCGGCCTGACGTTTTAATCGTCGCGCGCGGCGGCGGATCGATCGAAGATTTGTGGGCGTTCAACGAAGAGATCGTCGTGCGCGCGGCGGCGGCGAGCGAAATTCCGCTGATCTCCGCTGTTGGTCACGAGACGGATACGACGTTGATTGATTTTGCATCCGATCTGCGTGCGCCGACGCCGACGGGCGCTGCGGAAAAGGCCGTGCCGGTGCGCGCGGAACTGATTGAGCGCGTCGAGGTGTTGGGCGGCCGTTTGGGCGGCGGATTGGTGCGCGGGCTTGAGCGGCGGCGCACGGAATTGCGCGCGGCGGGGGGGCGGCTCCCGCGTGCGGAAGCGCTCTTGCAAATTCCGCAGCAGCGGTTTGACCGCGTAGCGGAGAAGCTGAGTTCCGGGCTCGTCGCAAATGCGCGAGCGGCGCAGGCGAAACTTGACCGTATCGCGGCGCGGCTGCGGCCGGAAGCTTTGGCGCAAAGCGTTGCGCGCCGGCATGAGCGTGTCGAGATGATCGCTGGGCGTTTGCAGCCCGCGATGACGCGACGGATCGGCGATCGCGCGCGCGCGCTCGCGGCAGCAGGGCGCGTGCTGGAGTCGCTCTCGCATCAAAGCGTTTTGAAGCGCGGTTTTGCGATCGTGCAGCGGGCGGACGGCGTTTTGGTGCGCGCTGGGGGTGATTTAACGGCGGGCGATCAGATTTTGATCCAGTTTGCAGATGTCGCAAAGGATGCGGTCATCAGTCCCGATTCAGGGACGGCGGGCGAAAGTCAGCAAAAGCTCGCGGCGAAGAGAAAATCGCCGCAGGGCCAAGGCAGTTTGTTTTAGGTCCCGTGAGCGAGGTAAGGTCGGCATATGGACAAACACGATCCCAACGGGCCGGAAGCCGTGCTCCGCTACGGCGACAATGAAGTCACGATTTTACGGCAGGGCCTTTTCGTGAAGTGTGCGGTTACGGGCGCGCGGATTCCGCTCGACGAGCTGCGCTATTGGAGCGTCGATCTGCAGGAGGCTTATAGCGGGCCAGGCGAGGCGACAGCGCGCTGGAAAGAGATCAACCAAAAGGGCGGCGGATGAAGCTGGTTGGGACGGCGATTGCGTTTCTGACGCTCATCGGCTGCGCCGCCGCACAACCGCCGGCGCAGCAGGCTTCTCCAGCGCCGGTCACGCATCCGCCTGTCGTCGCGGTTCCTGTTCCAGCGCCGCTTTCATTGAATTGTGAAGGCGCCCTCGTGCAAGGCGGCATCGCGCTTTGCCGGACGGCGCCAAACGCTGAGGTCGTCGTTGACGGCGTATCGCGCGGGCGCGCGGATGCGAATGGATGGACGGTGGTTGGCTTCGATCGCTTTGCGGAAGGCGATACGCGGGTGCAGGTGAGTTTGGGCGAGCAAAGCGTTTCGCGCTTGCTGACGATTGCGCCGCGCACGTTCGGCGAGCAGCGCGTCGATGGCTTGCCGCAGCAGACCGTTACGCCGACAGATCCGGCGGTGCTCGAGCGTATCGCGCGCGAGCGCGACGTGAAAAATCGTGGATTTGCAAGCCGTGCAAACGCGGAAGGCTGGCTCGACGGATTTCAGATTCCGACGACGGGGCGCGTTTCGTCATCATGGGGCAATCGGCGCATTCTGAACGGCGTGCCGAATACGCCGCATTACGGCGTTGATATCGCCGCGCCTGACGGCACACCGATCCATGCGCCCGCTGGAGGCGTGGTTTCACTTGCCCAGCCAGGCATGCATTACGAAGGCGGGCTCGTTTTCATCGATCATGGCCAGGGGCTTATCTCGATGTATCTGCACATGAGCCGGCTCGATGTTCGTGAGGGGGACGTGGTGCGGCAGGGGCAGGTCATCGGCGCGGTTGGGCATGCCGGGCGGGCGACAGGACCGCATTTGTGCTGGCGGCTTAAATGGCGGGACCGGAATCTCGATCCGAGCGTGGCCGTTACAGCACTGAGCGCGGCGAAGACGCGATTGGCAGCGCAAAACTAGCGCAATAGGCGAGACCGCAGCCTATCAGGGCCGCGCGCGCAATATGGGGGCGATATGGCAGGCGGCAAAGGGAAAGCGGATATCAAGACATTACTGATCATCGCGGGCGTGCTCGGCACGATGGCGGCGATCGGGACGATGTTCGCGCTTGGCGTGTTCGGGCCGGTTCCGGCGCGAGACGGGCAAGTGAGGGTTATGATGCCTCCTGCCGCGAGCGCGCCCAAGGGGCAGTAGCGGACTGCGCCGTTGCCGGATGGGAATTATATATATAAGTGAGACGACAGACGGCCTCTTGCGGGGTAGGGATTGGCGTTGCAAACGAGCATCGCGAGATAATTGTCAGAAAAGGCAAAACGACATGGGTGAGGACGTTCGTACGGTTGCAGACGCGCTGAGAGTTAAAGCTGGCGTCATCCCGGACAAAGTCGCGCACGACGATAGCTTTCGGACGCTCACGATCGCCGAATGGAACAAGCAAGCTGACGAGGTCGGCGGCGGTCTTGCGAAGGCCGGGCTCAAAGAAGGCGACCGGGTTTTTCTGCCAATCAACAACGACAATTGCATCGAGATGGCTATCGCCGTGATCGGCGTGATGCGCGCTGGTGGAATCGCCGTGCCGGTGAACCCGCGTCTCATGCCGCAGGAAATTCTCGACTACTACAATACGATCGAGCCGCGTTTTGCGATTACCAACGTGCCCGACAGGATGAGCGGTATTCCGCTAGAGAAAGTCTGGACGACTGACGCAATGCCGCGTGACGCGTCAGCTTTGCCCGATCAAACCAAACTGACAAACAAAGACGCTCTCATTATGGGAACGTCGGGCACGACGGGTAAAATCAAAGGCGTGGTGATGACCCACGCGGATCTCGCCGCCAATCACGGTGACGGCACGATCGTCGATAAGAACCACAATTCCACTTTGCACGCTTTGCCGTTCACGGGATCAGGCGGCATGCTCGGCGAATGCTTGTTGCCGATCCGCGCCGGCAATACGAGCTATACGCTCGCACATTTCGATCCAGGCAAGATGCTTGAACTAGTCGAGCTGAAACGCCCGACCACGATCTATTTCGTGCCAACCATGCTGCGTCTCGTGCTCGATCACCCGAATGCGCCTAAAACGGATTTCTCATCCGTGCGCTACATCATGACTGGTACTGCGCCGTTGCCGCATGACAGCGTGGTGCGGACGCTGAAATATTGGCCTCACGTTTACATGCGCAATTCCTATGGAATGAGCGAGGGCGGTATCGGCGTTTCCACGCGCACGAAAGAGCAGCTGCTGAAACCAGGCTGCGTCGGAACCATGCCCCCGAACATGGAATTGCGCGACGAAAACGGAAAGAAGATCACAGAAAAGAATGTGGTCGGCGAGATGTATGGAAAGTCGAACAATCCGCGCCGTTACTGGCGAGACGACGCTGCCTCTGCGAGCGCGTTTCCAGACGGCTACACGAAATCGGGCGACCTTGGATATATCGACGATGATGGCGATCTCATCATGGCTGGCCGCTCGAAAGAGCTGATCATTCGCGGCGGCTACAATATTACGCCTCTTGAGATCGAAACCGTTCTGCATGGCCATCCGGCCGTCGAGCAGGCGGCCGTCATCGGTGTCGATCACGAAGTGCTGGGAGAAGATATCGCGGCTGCTGTTTCGCTGCGGGAAGGGCAAACCACGACGCCGGAGGAGATCATGGCGTTCGCAAAAGGCCAGCTCGCGGACAATAAGGTGCCGCGCACCATCGTCATTCTGAAGGAATTGCCGATGAACGCGAACTCTAAAGTTTTAAAGCGTGAGTTGAAGCCAATCCTGCAAAAAGCGGCCGATGAACGCCGCGGGGCCACGAAGGCTTAGCGGGCGCGAGCGGCGCGGCGTTGTGCGGCGCTTACATTAAGAACCGTTGGGAGGCGGCATGTCTTATCTTGGCGAGCAAATTCGCGCTGTCGTGAAGCTCGATCCGGGGCGCGTTGCTTACATCTCCCGTGAGGGCGAACGCACGTGGGGCGATGTCGATCGCGCGATGTCCGCGCTTAACGCGAAGCTGGATGAACTTGGGCTGCCTGAAGCCGCTGCGGTTGGATGCTTGCTTCGAAACAAGATCGTCCATGTCAGCGTGATGCTGGGCGTGATTGCGGGCGAGCGGTGTGTGCTGACGCTGAACCCTGCTTTGGGCGACGCCAAGCTTAAGTCGGACATCGTCGCGCAAAATCCGCCGGTGATTGTCGCGTCCGAAGAAGACTGGGCGCGGGAAGCTGTGCGGGAAGGCGTTCGTGAGATTGGCGCAGCCGGCATCGTAATGACAAACGATCCCGCAAATCCTGTGCGCTTCGCCGAAGGCTTCGAGAAGATTGGCAAGGGACCGCACCGTGAACCATTGGCGGGCGTCGCGATCTTGATGCTCACGTCCGGTACGACGGGCGAGCCAAAACGAGCGCCGCTCGGCTACCGCCAACTCGAATTGCAGGTGAAGCGCTCCAAACGTGCGGATCGCAATTGGAAGGAAGATGATCCGCCGACATTGTCGGACGGCGTCGGCATTGCGTTCACGCCGTTGATCCACATCGGCGGCGCGTGGGGCTTAATATTTGGCGCGATCGGCGGCGGGCGCACGTCTTACCTGATGGATAAGTTCAATGTGCAAGAATGGCGCGATGCGGTGGTGCGGTTTCGTCCTTCAAGCGCGGGTGGGCCGCCAACCGTAATGCGCATGATCTACGACGCGAATTTTCCGGCGGAAGATTTTGCGTCGATCAAGTCGATGGGATCAGGCACGGCGGGCATTTCCCCAGATCTCGTAGACGCCTTCATGGAACGCTATGGCATTCCTGTTTTAGCGACATATGGCGCTACCGAGTTCGCGGGCGGCGTCGCGGGCTGGTCTGTGCCGACATTCCATAAGTATTGGAAAGCCAAACGTGGCGCAGCCGGGCGGATGAATCCGGGGTGCGAGGCGCGGGTCGTGAACCCTGAAACGGGCGAGGTTTTGCCGTTCGGAGAGAAAGGCATTCTCGAACTGCGGGCGAGCACCGTGGGCGATGGCGCGGCGTGGGTGCGGACAAGCGATCTAGCCACCGTCGATGCGGACCATTTCCTCTTTATCCACGGCAGGGCGGACAACGCGATCAATCGCGGCGGTTTCAAAGTGTCGCCGGATGAAATCTCCAAAGCCATGGAGACGCATCCGGCGATCCGAGAGGCGAGCGTCGTCGGCATACCTGATGAGCGCCTGGGCGCTGTTCCAGTATCAGCGTATATCGTGCGCGACGGCTACGAAACGCCTAGCGATGCGGATTTGATCGCTTATCTCCGTGAGCGTTTGGCGCCTTATCAGGTGCCCGTGAAATTCATGGCTGTAGAGGAATTGCCGCGCACACCGTCGCTGAAAGTCTCGACGCCTGCCGTACGGGCGCTGTTCGGCGTGGAGGCGTAGCGGCGGGAATGGCGTTGACCACGTGGTCTTGCGCCTCCCATAGTGCTTTAGAAAACAGCGCGCTCGCGCACGAAGGGAGCATCCGGTGAGTTTTGTTCTGAATGAGGAGCAGCAAATGCTCCAGGATCAGGTGCGAGGGCTGCTCTCTGAGCGCTCGACGGCCGATCTTCTGCGCAAAACGATCACCGCAAATGCGCCCTGGGACAAAGGCGTGTGGGATGCGCTCGCCGAACTGGGCGTTTTGGGCGCGGGCATACCGGAAGAGTTCGGCGGCGTCGGCCTTGGGCCGGTTGAAGTCAGCATCGTTGCGATGGAGATCGGACGTGTCACTGCGCCGGTGCCGTTCTTCTCATCTATTTGCCTTTGCGCCGAAGCGATCATGATCGCGGGCACGCAGGCGCAAAAGGAAAAGTGGCTGCCGAAGCTTGCTGCGGGAGAGGCGGTCGGCACGTTCGCTTGGACTGAAGGCGATACGGCGCCGAGTTTCAAAATGTTGGACGCGACGCTCGCGAACGGCAAGCTAAACGGCAAGAAGACGCCAGTTCCTGACGCGGAAGTCGCGCAGATTTGCGTGGTTGTCGCGAAGAGCGGCGGCAAGCCTTCGCTCGCGCTTGTTGAGCTTGGTGGAGCAGGCGTCACGCTTACGCCGCTCAAGGGGCTCGATCAGCTCCGCCATTATGCGCAGGTCGATTTCAAGGACGCCGCCGCCGAAGCTATGAATGCGGTCGATGGAATTGAGGCGCTTCAGCAGCTTTGGGATCGTGCTGCGATTTATGAAAGCTTCGAGCAGGTGGGCGGCGCGGAAGCTTGCCTCTACATGGCGCGCGATTACACGATGCAGCGCTATATTTTTGGCCGCCAGCTCGCATCCTACCAGTCGGTGAAGCACACGCTGGCTGATATTTTTGCAAAGGTAGAATTGTCTACGTGCAATTCGCTTTATGCGGCGCAAGCATTGCAGGACAATCTTCCGGATATAAAGGCGGCGGCGGCGACAGCGCGCATTGGAGCTACACAAACCTATGAAATTGCAGCGCGCGAGAATCTGCAATTCCACGGCGGCATTGGTTTCACATGGGAGGCCAATTGCCATTTCCACTATCGGCGCGCGCGCGTGCTCGCGTTGAACATAGGATCGGTCGAGGTTTGGTCCGATCGGCTCATTGACGCGTTGAGCGCCGATAATTCGGCGGCCGCTTAGGTGGCGGCGATAGCGGATACAACGCAAGACGCCGAATATCGCGCGAAGGCGCGCGCTTGGCTCGCTGAGAATGCCGCCGAGTATACAAAGCCTCTGGAAGATTATGAGGAAAATGATCTCACGCGGCTAACGAAGGAATTCATCCAGAAGAAGCACGCGGCTGGGTATTCCGCGATCGCGCTTCCGAAAGATGTGGGCGGCGCCGGCGGCACGTTGCGGGAAGCGCAAATCTTCGCGCAGGAAGAGGCAAAGTATATCATCCCCACGCATACTGGCATGAGCATCGGATTTTCGATGGCGATGGCCGTGATCAGCAAGCACGGCACGCCGGAGCAATTCCGTAAATTCGGCACGCTCACGCATAGCGGGCAGGCCGCGTGGTGCCAGCTCTTCTCGGAGCCAGCAGCCGGTTCAGATCTCGCTGGCGTGCGCACGCGCGGCGTGAAGCGCGGCGATGATTGGTTGTTCAACGGCCAAAAAGTTTGGTCCAGTTGGGCGCATCACGCCGATTATGGAATTTTACTCGCACGTTCCGACGGCAGTGTTCCGAAGCACAAAGGACTT
>JBEVOS010000115.1:0-4975 GCA_040507435.1 Caulobacterales bacterium
GGAGGCGCTTGAGCAGCTATCCCTCAAATACCTGCACGCGCCCATCGGGCACACCGGGATCATGGAATTCTTTTTCAAAACCTATCTCGAAGAAACCCGCGAAAACGGCAAAAGCTTCGAGGCGTGGGTGCGCGAGGATTACGATCCTGAAAAACTGGCGCGCGATTTCAAGCCGAGCGCGCTCGGCGAGTTCATCGTCGACGTGATCCTGCGGCGCGAGTGAAGGGACAAAGTCCTATGCCGCACTATTTGCGCCGGGGCGGCGATCAAACAGAAACTTGAGCCAGCCAATCTGCGCGAGCCAGTCGCCAATGCGCGTAATGCCGCTGCGCAGCCAGCGCTGCAATGGCGGCTCCACATGGCGCGCAATGAGAAAACTCACGCCGATGATCAACGCCATGCCGCCGATGATCGCGACGGGCAAGCTCGCGCCAGCGTCTTTCAGCACACGAATAAGGAACGAGCCCCAGATGACGTGGATGAGGTAAAGCGGATAGGTGGCGAGCCCCATATTTCGCACGATCATCCCGCCGCTGGCGCCAAGCATTTTTTGCAAGTTCTCATTGCGTATTATTGAATAGGCGATGAGGCCGGTCGCGATCGCCCATACGCCCGTTGAGGTCGCGATCGACACCGCATCTGGAATGGTTCTGTCGCCAAACCACGGCGAATGCCGGATCAACAAAGTGAAGTCGGCGATCTGCAGCGCGCTGGAAATGAGTGCGAGAGCCGCCCACCACCAATGACCCTTTGCGCGATGCTCGATCAGCCAAAGCCACAGAAAAATGCCGATGGCGAAAAAGCCGCCGTGGTTCAGAAGCGCCAATTGCGTCGTGCGTTCCTGTTCATGGATGGTTTGGCACGCGCCCATCACCAACGGATCGAGGCAGCCAAGCGAAATTGTCGTCGCTTGAAAACAGAGACTGACAATCGCGAGAACTGCGGCGAGATGCGTGATCCATGAAAAGCGCTGGAAGCAGAGCAGAGCGAACACCAGTGCGTAGAACGAAATTTCGATGCCGAGCGTCCACACGACGACGTCGAGCCAATCGCCCCGTGGCCAGAAGACCACTTCTCTGACGAAAGCTTTGATCGCTTCATCTGCCGGCAAAAGATTGTAAGCGAGGTAGATGGCGAGGCTGCCGATGGCGCAAATCCATACAGCTGGCGCAAGGCGCACGATCCGGTCTCGCAGGAACGTAAATGCCGTCGCCTTCGAGGCGGAAAACGCTATGACCACACCGGATATCACGAAGAAAACTTGCACGCCGATAAAGGCGAACCATGCCCCGGGCCAGATCGGGCTCAGGAAGGTATCACCGCCAACGAGCTGAATCGTGGTTGATTGGTGGGACCAGCCGACGAGGCCGAGATGGTAAACCAGCACGGCCATCGCAGCGGCGAACCGGATAAAATCGATCCCTGCAATATGGCGTGCCGAATTCTTCACACAAAACTCCCCGCAAACACCATGCCCGCCGCTGAGTGCTTAGCTATGGAATTCTCACGTCAGGCGCGCAATGTGCGCTCTAACGGAACAATTTACCCCCAATGCTTCTCCCGCGCCGGGCGACCTGCTGCGGAAGTCTGTTGCAAACGAAGCGCCCGCTTCCGGGGAGCTGTCACGCACAGCGTGACTGAGGGGGTGAGCGCGCTTCGTTTCCGAACTGCCGCGTGCGTCTCAATTTCAACCTTGCAGACGCACCCCACCAGCCGCTGCGCGGCTTGCCTCCTCGAGGGGAAGGCGGGCGCTTTATCCTGCAAGCGCGTGCGCCGAACACGTTGCGCCGCAAGCGTTTCCAAAAAAATCGCGCCGATAAACGCTACAGCGCCGCGCTGGGCGTATGCTGCTCTTGTCGTTCGATCGTGGAGGGCTAACGGATCCAACAGCCGCTTGAATCGGACGGCGCGGCGAGCGCGAGTGACGCTGGTTATGCGCAAGCATGATTGGCGGAGCGGCGGAGAGATTTTCGTCTCGACGTCATGCCTCCGGGGATTGAAACCGGAGGGACCAGGACTCTGTTTGGAGAGCCTGCGCGCACGCGGCTTGAGAGTCTGGAGCGAATAGCTCCTCGCGCTGGAGAGCTGCGTAAGACGCTGCGGGGGACGCGATTCAGCTCGCGTCATACCGCGATCGCAAGATCGCATTACTCCGGCGCGAACCTCGCGTCCCCGCCCTCCATCTGGAGGATGAAATGAAAGCGGAACCGCAGCGCTGATGCGTGTGCGGCCCGTGTCCGATTCCGGCGAGACGCGCAGCAAGGAGACCGGCATAATCCGCGCATGATCGACGCCAGCGCCGCCCATGCCGCCGTAGAGGCCCGCGACCCGCGCTTTGATGGGCGCTTTTTCCTCGGCGTCACATCGACAGGGATCTATTGCCGGTGCGTCTGCACGGCAAAGACGCCGAAACCGGCGAACCGGCGCTTCTTTCCTTCCGCTGCGGCGGCGGAGAAAGCGGGCTTCCGGCCATGTCGCCTTTGCCGTCCGGAACTTGCGCCGGGTGATGCGCCAGTCGATTCGGCGCGCCGCCTCGCGCATCAAGCGTTGACGCGGATCGAAGCGGGCGTGCTGGAAGAGGAGGGCCTCGAACGCATCGCATCCGGCCTCGGCGTGACAGGCCGCCATTTGCGCCGCGTCATGAACGAAACCTTTGGCGCAAGCCCAATCGATATCGCACAAACATGCCGCTTGCTCGCGGCGAAAAGATTGCTCGCCGATTCCGATCTGCCGATGACGGAAATCGCTTTCGCATCCGGCTTTCGCAGCGTGCGCCGTTTCAACGCTGTAATGCGCGAGCGATACGGCCTTGCGCCGCAGAAAATGCGCGGTCGAAATGCGGCGCGGCGCGGCGATGCGATCACCCTCCGTCTCACCGCGCGAGGCGCTTACAACGCCGAGCCGATTTTTTCTTTCATGGCGCGCCGGGCTTTGCCGGAAATGGAAATCGCGAATGCGCAGCGTTATGCGCGCGCGCTTGCGATTGGCGATGCGCGCGGCTGGATCGATGTGCGCGCTGAACACAATGGCATTGCGCTAACTGTTTCAGACACGCTTGTTCCAGTGTTGCGTCCGCTCATCGCACATGTGCGAGGGGCGTTTGATCTCGATACGGATTGCGCTGCAGTGGATGCGCATCTGGCGATAGGCGAGGAGGGCGTGCGGATAGCAGGCGGCCTGGATGGTTTTGAAATCGCAGCACGCGCTGTGCTTGGCCAGCAGGTCTCGCTCAGCGCAGCGTGCACGCTTGCGGCGCGGCTTGTCGCGGAATTTGGCGAAGAGCTTGAAAATCCGCCTAAAGATTTGCGCAGATTATTTCCGTCACCGGCCCGCGTCGCGGAAGCTGGTCCCGAAGCGATCGCGAAAATCGGCATGCCGCTGAAACGCGCGCAAACACTGCATCGCCTCAGCTGCGCGGTGCGGGATGGGTTGAATTTGCAACGCGGCGCGATCGCATCCGGTCGCGAAGGGCTAGCGGAAATAACGGGCGTTGGGCCGTGGACGGTGGAGTATGTGGCGTTGCGCGCGCTTGGCGATCCGGACGCGTTTCCCGAAAACGATGCGGTGCTGCGCGCGGAGCTTGGCGACGCAGATGCAGATCGATGGCGCCCATGGCGCGGCTACGCCGCGATGCGGTTGTGGCGCGCTGCTGAACGTAAGCGCGCGAACAGAAAGGCTGCGTGATGTTTCATCGTTTTGACTATGCTTCGCCAATCGGCGCGCTGACTCTGGTGTCTGATGGCGCCGGGCTGTGCGGTCTTTATTTCGAGCAGCACAAGCCTGGCGGCCCGCCTGCAGGCGCTGCGGAGCAAACCGATCGTGTGATCGACACGGCGCGCCGTCAGCTTGACGATTACTTCGCCGGTAAGCGCCGCGATTTCGATATCGCCCTGCGTGCGGAAGGAACGCCGTTTCAAAAACGCGTCTGGGCGCTGCTCGCCGCCATCCCATTTGGCGCGCTGCGGTCTTATGGCGATCTAGCACGCGATCTCGGCGCGCCATCCGCTTCACGCGCCGTCGGCGCGGCGGTGGGCCGTAACCCGATTTCGATACTCCTGCCGTGTCACAGAATCGTGGGCGCGAGCGGCGCCATCACCGGCTATGCCGGTGGGGTGGAGCGGAAGCGATTCCTTTTGGCTCTGGAACAGGAGGCGCTCGCCCCATCCTCGCCCCAAAGGCTGTGCTAGACCGCCGACTCCGCCTAACGCGACGTGGAAAAAGGAGACGCCCCTCATGCGCCCAATGCTCGCCGCCGCCGCCCTTGGCGCTCTAACTCTTTTGACCGCCTGCGCCACCGCGCCCTCCGGTCCCGCGACGGGAGGATGGAGCTACGGCTATGACGCAAGCGCCGGTCTCGCCACCGCGACGCTTCGCGAGCCGAGCGGGCAGGTGACGACAACGTTCACCTGCCGTCCGCCCTCCGGAGATCTAGTCATCACCGACCGGACCCTGCGCGGCGGCAGCGCGACCATCCAGATCGGCGCCTTTTCCACACGTGCGGACGCGCGGGGCGGTTCTCCGTTGACCCTTGCGTTCCCGCAAAGCCCACCGCTGCTGGCGGCCGCGCGCGGCGGCGAGGAGATGAGCATTACCGCCGGCGGTGGAACGCACCGCCTCGCGCCCGGTGCTGCGCAGAAGCTGCGTGAGGTCGCGGACGCTTGCTGGCCGCAAGGCAGCTAACGCTAGCCCTTCCTTTCTGATGAGGCCCCCGGCTAAGGTCGCGCTTCACACAAGAGGGAGGTTTTCATGTCTTGGCTGCTCGCGACGTTCAACGTTCAGGAAAGCCGCACGGCGGAATTCGAAGGTATCATGCGCGATCTGATCACACAGGTCCGCGCCAATGAGCCCGGTACGCTCACCTACACGCTGGTGAAGAGCAAAAAAGAGCCCAACACCTATATCATGATCGAAAACTACGCGTCGCGCGAGGCGCGCGATCTGCATGGAAACACAGACTATTTCAAAGCCGCAGTGC
>JBEVOS010000118.1:0-3180 GCA_040507435.1 Caulobacterales bacterium
GGCGCCGAGCGTGTCCGCCTACCGGAGGCGGGGCTAAGCGAAAGGGCGCACGCCCTTTGTGGCGCGCAAACATACGCGTGACGCATGAGCGATTTGTGGGCTTAAGTCAAGTAAACAGCGATTGCCGAGGTTCGCTGCAGTAATGTTGCGATTATTACAGCTATTTTCTTGACCTGTGTTCGCCCTAAAGTGTGCTAGCTGTCTAAGAGTGAGGCAGGGATGGCTGATCGAGTTCTCGACGCGCTGGCGATCGTTTCCCAGCTAAGCGCCGCCGGAAGTGAAAAACGAGCTGTTGAGCTGTTCGAGAAAGCTGTGGAGCCATTTGGCATCCAAGTGTACGCTGGTTCAGCCGTGTTGAACCCCGCCCGCGCTAATGAAAATCTTACCATTACCAACTGGTCTGAGGAATGGTCCGAGTTTTACTTCGGGAAACGCGCTTTCGTTTATGATCCCATATACGTCAACATGGCTAAGCGCGAGACGTTCTTTTGGCGGGACTTGCCGCCAAATGGCCTGAAGGGCGCTGCGCTTATGAAAGACGCGGGAGAGTTCGGCATGAAGGATGGCTTCACAGCGGTACATGAGCGTCCGGGTGAAGTTAGCGTGACGATAAGTTTGTCCGGTAACCGCTTGGACTGGACCGACACCGAGCAAGGCGTCGTCTCGTTCGTTGCAACGTCGTTCATGGCTAGGGTGCTGTACCTGCGAGATGCGGCGCAGATGGACAGCTTCAAGGCGCTGTCACCGCAAGAAGGCGCTATTTTAATGCACGCCGCTCTTGGCCGGACCGACAAGGAAATTGCGCTCGCTCTCGAACTCTCGCCGAATACGATCGCGTTCTACTGGAAAAACGTTCGAAAGAAGCTTGGGGTTACTGACCGCACAAGCGCTGTAGCTGTCGCATCGCTAACGCGGCAAATACTGCCATAAAACTTTTGGTTGTTACGCCAATGAGGAGGCTCTTGCCTCGTAATGCAATCTATGGTTGTGTCGGTCGTCTTTGGAGGCGACGTTGGCTCTGCTCATTTCCCCCCATCATCGCGATGCCTTTTCTCATATTCTCGATGAGATGTTCGCTCTCCGGCACAAGGTATTTGTGCGGCAGCTGAAATGGCAGGGGCTCAAATCCCCTGATGGGCTCCGCGAGATCGATGAGTTTGATTCAGGGCCGTGTCACTATTTGCTCGGCTTTCGCCCAGACGGGCGCGTCGCGAATGCGGTCCGCATTACAGGCGCACCAGACCCAAATGTGACTTGCGATGTGCTGGCGCCGCAAATGGGCTGGCGCGTTGATCGCGCTACGCACTATTTGGAAATGTCTCGGATGTGCGCCGATCCGGACTTCTCAGGGCCGGACGCAAAGATTGCTTATCTCGATTTGATGGCGTCCGTCGCGGATGTCTGCACTAAATTCGGATATCGCGGCAGCATCGGTGTCGGCGCACAATCGGAAATAGAAAAAAGAATACGCGCCGGTGACGCGATTCAAATTCGCGCAGGGCCGTTTACGTTTCCCGGCGATTCTGAACCAAGCTATGGCATCGTACTAGAGAGCGATCCCGATGGCCGGCTCGATCAAATCTGGAACCTTCTGGATCGCTCGCGTCACGGTTTGCAGGATCCGGATAACAATCCCGAATTATTTGTGCGCTTTCGACGCGCGGCCTGATCGGCCAAATTGACGTTAACGTCATACACCCATTTGAGTGTATTGAGCTCGGCTTTGTTTCACGGCGAAATCGCGATCGGAGGCGCCGTTGTCAGAGAGTCTGGAACGGCGGTGCTGGAAGGGTGCTGATATGTTTTCTGTGAAAATTGAGCGCCGCGATCGCTACGAATATATCGTCGATACGCTGCTTGAGCTTTCAGAAGCCGCCATAGCGATCGGCGAGCGTTCGCTCGCAGACGACATAATATCCGCTTTAGATCGCGCACATTTGCGGGACATTGAATGGATGGATGTTGGCGAAGAGGTCCAGCTGGACTCTAAACGTCAAGCTCCTCCGCGAAGCGCGCATTCTGCTGGATAAATTGAAACCGGAGCTCCGGTTTTTTGCCCATCAGCTGCTCGACCAAGCCGTCAAAATCGCCTTCGTCGTCTGACGGTATTACGACGCGGGCAAGCGTTCGCGTTCGAGGGTTCATCGTCGTGTCTTTTAGGTCGGCTGGCATCATTTCACCGAGGCCTTTGAAGCGTGAGATATCGGGGTTTTTTCCCTTGAATGCGGTCGCTAGCAGTTCGGCTTTATGTGCATCGTCGCGGGCATACACTGAAACTTTTCCGCTCGTCAGCCGATAGAGCGGCGGCATCGCCAAGTACAATCGGCCCGAGCGAATTAGACCAGGCATTTGGCGATGGAAGAACGTCATCAGAAGTGAGGCGATGTGTGCGCCATCAACGTCGGCATCGGTCATGATGACAACGCGCTCATAGCGCAAATCATCGACTTTGAACTTCGATCCCGTTGAAACTCCAAGGGCGAGCGCAAGATCGGAAAGCTCGACATTGTTTGCGGTTTTGTCACCGCCGGCGCTCGCAACGTTCAGGATTTTACCGCGCAGCGGCAAGATTGCCTGTGTTTCTCTATTTCGCGCTTGCTTAGCGGAGCCGCCCGCGCTGTCGCCTTCGACTAAGAAAATTTCAGTGTCTCTCGCATCCGTGCGCGAACAGTCAGCGAGCTTTCCTGGCAAGCGCAGTTTGCGTGTCGCGCTTTGACGGCTGACTTCTTTTTCTTTGCGTTTCCGCAGGCGGTCTTCGGCTTGACCGATTACCCACTCCAATAGGCGCTGCGCTTCCGCGGGCTTGGCGGCCAACCAATGATCGAATGGATCTCTGACGGCTTGCTCAACAATCTTCGCCGCTTCGGTTGTGACAAGGCGGCCTTTGGTTTGGCCTTCGAATTGAGGATCGCGAATAAACACTGACACCATTGCGGCGGCAGTGCCCATCACATCATCCGGCGTTATGAGCGCAGCTTTGCGATCGTTTTTGAGTTCGGCGTAGGCTTTCAAACCCTTCGCAAGCGCTGCGCGAAGGCCTGCTTCGTGAAAACCGCCATCGGGCGTGGAAATCGTGTTGCAGTAAGAGCGCAAAAAACCGTCGGCCTCGCCGAAGCCATCCATGATCCAGGCCACCGCCCATTCGACGCGACCATGGCCGCCGCTGCGGTCAACGCGTCC
>JBEVOS010000125.1:0-5340 GCA_040507435.1 Caulobacterales bacterium
TCAATCCATTTGCGTACTTTGGCGCGGAACGCGGCTTCTTCGGGCGTATCGTCGAAATTCATGACCGTTTCCTCTTAAGCTGCATTCTTGTTGCGCAGACGTTCGATCAATTTGTCTTCCCACTCGCTCAAGCTTCCCAGCGCAAGCGCGAGCAGATTGGAGCGGCGGTAGTAGAGGTGACAATCGAACGCCCAGGTAAAGCCCATGCCGCCGTGCACTTGGATGTTGTTCTTCGCGCAATGCTGAAACGCTTTGGTGGCGGAGACGCGCGCGGTCGCGGCAGCTTCGGCTAGCTCGGGCGAATCGACGGACAGCGCCCACGCGCCGTAATACGCGTTCGAGCGCGCAAGCGTTGCTGAGACATACATATCGGCGAGCATGTGTTTGATGGCCTGGAACGAGCCGATCTGACGGCCGAATGCGAAACGCTCAAGCGCGTAGTCGCGGCCCATTTCGAGCGCGCGGTCCGCACCGCCGATTTGTTCGAATGCGGTGAGCACCGCTGCGCGGTCGAGCGCGTCTTCATACAAGCGCCACCCCTCGCCGGCGGCGCCGAGCAATTCGGCTTTCGCGCCATTGAACGCCAGTTCAGCTTGGCCGCGCGATTCATCGATGGTGGCGACCGGCGTGCGTGTCACGCCTGGGCCGCTTAGGTCGACGAGATAAAGCGAAAGACCGCGCGCATCGCTTCCAGACGTGCCGCGCGCCAGCACGATTGCGATTTGCGCAATTCCGCCATCAAGCACAGGGGCCTTCGTTCCGTTCAGCACGCCGCCTTGCGCCGAAAGTTGTATCTTTGCCGGCGTGACAACGCCCTTGCCTTCCGCCGTCGCTAAACAGCCGATCACTTCGCCCGATGCGAGCGCAGGCAGCCATTTCTTTTTCTGCGCATCCGTTCCGGCGTGCTTTATGATCTCGGCCGCAAGGTAGATCGAGGACAGCATCGGGACCGGCGAAATCGCGCGGCCGACCTCCTCAGCGATCACGCAGAGTTCGAGATAGCCGAGGCCAAGGCCGCCATATTCCTCCGGGATCGCAGCGCCCAGAAAGCCCATTTCGCCGATACCTTCCCAAAGGTCTTTGTTGAAGCTTCCTGGATTTTCCAGCGCCGTGCGCACGAGCGAAGACGGGCTCTTATCCGTCAAATAGCGGCGCGCCTGGCTGCGCAACTCCAATTGTTCTGGCGAGAATTCGAAATTCATTGTTCGTTGCTCCCTGGCCCATAGGCCTAGAGCAACCAGGGCGGAAAATCCAAGGGCGCGCCGCTATCAAATGACGCGGATCAGCGCGTAGCCGTCATAGCCCTTATCGCCCACAGTCTGGATTACCGTCGCCTCGACGCGCCCCTCCTTCTCAAGCTCTGCGAACATGCGCCGGACGCCTTTGATGTCGGCGTTATCGCTGTGCGCATCGAGGACGCGGCCGCCACGCACGACATTATCGACGATGATGACTGAGCCAGGGCGCGCATATTTGAGAGCAAACGCGACATAGTCTGGATTGGACGCCTTATCCGCATCGATGAAAAACAGATCGAACGGCGCTTCGCTTGCGAGTTTCGGCAGTGTGCCGATCGCGGCGCCCACGTGAATGTCGACCAATGCGCCGACGCCCGCGCGATCTAAATTCTTACGCGCGACATCCGCATGTTTCTGCTCATATTCGAGCGTGACGAGCTTTCCGCCGGGCGGCAGCGCTCGCGCCAGCCAAATCGCCGAATACCCGCCCAGCGTGCCGACCTCCAAAATCTTCTTCGCGCCGATCATTTTGGCGATCAGGTAAAGCTGCTTGCCCTGCAACGGAGACACCGCAATCGCAGGCAGCCCGGCCGCTTTGCTTTCGGACAGTGCGCCGCGAAGCGCATCATCGTCCTTCAAAATCGCAGATTCGAAGTAGCGGTCGGCATCTGTCCAGACGGAGTCGTTCATAAGATCCTCGTGTGCTGGTCTTTCAAACAGAGTCAAAAGCTAGAATGTTGCAATGCTTTGTCGGAATGCGCCGCAGATGCGCGTCCTTGGGCTGGAAACGGGAGATCGAGCAATGAAAGCTTCGCCGATGGTTTGGGCTGGCCGCGTTCTAACGGGGCTGTTCGCCCTTTTCATCTTCGGCGCGTCGGTCGCACCTAAATTTTTTATGCCTTCGATGGCGGAGGCGGCCATCACGCCACTTGGCTGGTCCGCCAGCTACGTAACGCTGATCGGCATTATCGAGCTCAGCTGCCTCATTCTCTACCTTTATCCGCGCACTAGCCTCCTGGGCGCTGTCCTGTTTATGGGACTTTTCGGCGGGGCGATCGCTTCGCACCTCCGGGCAGGCAGTCCGCTCTTCAGCCACACGCTGTTTGGGGTCTATCTCGGGGTCATGATGTGGGGCGGTCTTTGGCTGCGCGATGAGAAGCTCCGCGCCCTGTTTCCGTGGCGGCGCGGGGCCTAGCGGCGGCGCCAGTTGGCGCCGGGCGCAACCGCCCCTAAGAGGGGCGCGGCGCGGACGTGGCGAAACCGGTAGACGCAGCAGACTTAAAATCTGCACGCCGCAAGGCGGTGCGGGTTCGAGTCCCGCCGTCCGCACCATGTACGGCGGGGGCTAATGTGCTTGGCGTCCTGAAATCCCATCCATTCCTGGTGCGCGCTGGGCTGATAGGGCTCGCGGCCGGCGCCTTGCTCGGCTTTTTCCCCAATCCGCTCTCGCCGTTTACCCGCGCGCTCCTCGCATGGGATGCGCTCGCACTTTTCTTTGTCACATCTCTTCTTTGGGCTAAGCGCCGCGTGACGCCTGAGATGATGCAAGCGAGCGCGAAGGAGCAGGACGAAGGCCGCGCGATCATGTTGTGGCTTTGCGTGCTCGCAGCCGGCATGAGCGTGCTTGCGATCGCACGCGAAATTATCGCGGCGCGCACAGATGGCCCTCATGCGGCGGTTCAAACTGCGCTCGCCTTCAGCACGGTCGCGCTCTCGTGGACATTCACGCATGTCACGTTCGCCTCGCATTACGCGCATGAATTCTACGCGCCCGATGCAGGCGGCGGCACGCGCGAAGGCTTGTTATTTCCTGGCGGTGAGAAGCCAGACTTTTTCGACTTCCTGCATTTTGCGCTTGTGATCGGCGTCGCCAATCAAACGGCCGACGTACAAATCACATCCCGTAAAATCCGGCGCACTGCGACGATGCACGGGCTTGTCGCGTTTCTCTTCAACACAGTCGTACTCGCGATGGCGATCAATTTCGCCGCGAGCCTATTTGGCTAAATCGTCCACGAGCAATTCCGGCTCGACGCCGAGCGCTTTTACAAGGGTCATCAAATCTTCCACCGCCGCCGATAATTGCGCTTCATCAGCCGATCTCGCGACGAGATGCGCGCCGTGACTATCGGCGCCGAACCATGGGTAAGAGCCAAAGCCCACATTCTCGTATTTTGCATCGAGTTCTTTGAGCGGCGCTGCAAGATCGCCTTCGCGTATGCCGATTCCGCGAACGGTGCGTGTCATCACCACCGCCCCGCCCCGCAAACGATGGCCGACATCCTCCAGCATGCCGCGCATGATCGAGGGCACGCCCGCCATCACGAACACGTTGCCGAGTTGGAAGCCCGGGGCTTTGGAAACTGGATTGGCGATCAGCGACGCCCCTTCGGGAATACGCGCCATGCGCAAACGCGCCTCATTGAGATCGCCGGTTTTGTAATGCGCCTCAAGGATCGCGCGGGCGTCTGCACGCACATCGATCCGGGCGCCAAAGGCGGCGGCGACGCAGTCAGCGGTCTTATCGTCATGGGTCGGCCCGATGCCGCCCGTCGTGAACAGGTAATCGTAGCGCGTCCGCAAGGCGTTCACCGCTGCTACGATCTCCGCAGGCTCATCGGCCACAACGCGCGCTTCGGCCACCTGAACGCCGAGGGGGCTCAGGAATTTCGCGATGGTCTGAAGGTTCGTGTCCTGGGTGCGGCCGGAGAGGAGTTCATCGCCGATGAGGAGGACGGCGGCTTTAACGGTCTTGTTGGCGGTCATGGGGCTTTCTAGCAGGGCCCAGCCCCAATGGGCCACGGATGTGGAAGTTTCCTTGCTGCTCCCAATTTATGGGGCGTTCCCATTTTATGGGCGAACCGTGCTAGACAGCGGCACGCTGGATTGCCCTATTATCCCCTGAGCTGACATGATCGACGCCGACGACCCGCGCGACACGCGGACCATCAAAATTCACGGACCTGAGGCCTTCGACGGCATGGCGCGGGCTGGCCATATCGCGGCATCCTGCCTCGACATGCTGGTCGATGAAGCCCGCGAAGGCGTCACGACCGAGCGGCTGGACGATCTGGCGCGGCAATTCGTGTTCGATCACGGCGCCTTGCCGGCTTGCGTGTTCTACCGCGGCTATCGCCACACGGTGTGCACATCGATCAATCACGTCATCTGCCACGGCATTCCCGGCCCACGCGCGCTGCGGGACGGCGACATCGTGAATATCGACGTGACCGCGATCGTTGACGGCTGGCACGGCGATACGAGCCGCATGTATGCGATTGGCGAGACGCCGCGCAAAGCGCGCCGCCTGATGGACGTGACGTACGAGGCGTTGATGCGCGGCATTGCGGCGGTCAAGCCAGGCGCGACGCTTGGCGATATCGGCCACGCGATCCAATCTTATGCTGAAGCGGAGCGCTGCTCCGTCGTGCGCGATTTCTGCGGGCACGGGCTTGGCAAAGTCTTTCACGACGCGCCGAACATTCTGCATTTCGGCAAGCCGGGCATGGGCGCGACGCTGAAGGCCGGGATGATGTTCACCATCGAGCCAATGATCAATCTTGGTTCGCCGCAAATGAAAATCCTCAATGACGGCTGGACGGCTGTCACCAAGGATAAGAGCCTCTCGGCGCAATATGAGCACTCCATCGGCGTGACCGAGACCGGGGCTCAGATCTTCACCGCTTCGCCCAAAGGGCTCCACACGCCGCATGCGCTGAACGAAGCCGTGGCGGTGTAATGCCGGACCGGCCCGTATCGCCGAAAAAACGCGGCGCCGGCGCGGCCCAAAACGCCGTGGAAGATGCGACGCGTTTTCTATTCGATGTGGAGGGCGCCGCGGAGATCGCGCCCGGCAAAATTCCTGGGGCGACGCCGGTGCGCGCAGCGCCCGCCGATCCGCTCAAGCCGCATTATCACGATCACCGTTCGCGGCTTCGCAATCGGTTTGCCGAAGCTGGCGCAGGCGCGCTCGCGGATTATGAATTGCTCGAGCTGCTGCTGTTTCGAGTCATTCCACGCCGCGACACGAAACCGCTCGCAAAAGCGCTGATCGCGCGGTTCGGCGATCTGGCGGGCGTGTTGGGCGCCGAGACCGGGCGTA
>JBEVOS010000173.1:0-9586 GCA_040507435.1 Caulobacterales bacterium
GTCCCCGAAGGCAGTTTCTTCTTTATGGGCGACAATCGGGATAATTCCGCCGACAGCCGATATATCGGCTTGGGCGCGGTGCCCTTCGAAAATCTGATCGGCCGGGCGGAGCGCATCTACTGGGCGTTCGACCTCTGTGAGGAAGACGGCGTGATTACATGCCCCGACTCACGCTGGTTCCGCAGCCTCCACGACTAATCACGCCGCTTCGAATCGGGGCGCTGATGCTGGCATTGCGGACTGTTTTTGCCATTCCGGCGCGCCTGGTCGGGCACACCAGACTCAGTTCCTAAATCACGTCCTAACAGGCAGCGCTCAAATGCGCGCCAAACGCCTTAAATCTTTGATGAGGGCTCTCTCTCGGGACCGAAGAAATGGCCTGAGAGGAAAAAATTGGGGACTTCGCCCCTAGCCCGTAGACAAGACGTTAGGGATTGTCGTCACTATATATAGCGGTACGGTTCGAGTGAGCCACCAGATAGAGCGCGCCTCCAAGCGCGACTCTGGTAAAGATCAAGTAAAGGAGAGCGGGATGCAGGCACGGGCGGAAACGGCGGAGAAGGCTCCCAAGAACACCGCGCCCCACCGCGGCAAGCCTAAACCTTTGCTCCCGCTAAAGGTGGTCGAGAAAGTGCAGATCGATCCGTCGCGCGACGCGCTGCTGACGGATTTCGGCAAAACCACGCTCGAAGACCGCTACCTTCTGCCTGGCGAGAGCTTTCAGGACATGTTCGCTCGCGTCGCCACCGCCTATGCGGACGATATCGACCATGCCCAGCGCATCTACGACTACATCTCCAAGCTCTGGTTCATGCCGGCGACGCCAGTTCTCTCTAACGGCGGCGCTGAGCGCGGCCTGCCGATTTCTTGCTTCCTGAACTCGGTTGGCGACAGCCTCGACCACATCATGGATGTCTGGAACGAGAATGTCTGGCTCGCTTCGAATGGCGGCGGCATCGGCACCTATTGGGGTTCGGTCCGTTCGATCGGCGAGAAGGTCGGTCAGAACGGGCAGACCTCCGGCATCATCCCCTTCATCCGCGTGATGGATTCGCTGACGCTCGCTATCAGCCAAGGTTCGCTGCGCCGCGGCTCAGCCGCAGTCTATCTCGACATCCACCATCCCGAAATCGAGGAGTTCCTTGAGATCCGGAAGGCGGCGGGCGATTTCAACCGCAAGAGCCTCAACCTCCATCACGGCATCAACATCACAGATGAATTCATGCATGCGGTTGAGCAAGACCTGCCCTTCTCGCTGAAAAGTCCGAAAGACGGAGCGCCGCTCAAGCAAGTGAATGCACGCAAGCTGTGGCAGAAGATTTTAGAGCTGCGCCTGCAAACCGGCGAGCCCTACATCATCTATTCCGACACCGTGAACCGCCAGATGCCGAAGCATCAGCGCGAGCTTGGCCTCAAAGTGCGCCAAAGCAATCTCTGCTCCGAGATCATGCTGCACACGGGCGCGGATCATAACGGGCGTGAACGCACGGCTGTATGCTGCCTCTCCTCACTGAACGCGGAAACGTTCCTCGAGTGGCAGCACGAAGAAAATTTCCTCGAAGACGTGTTCCGTTTCCTTGACAACGTGCTCGAAGATTTCATCGCGCGTGCGCCGCCGGAGATGGAGCGCGCCGTCTATGCGGCGATGCGTGAACGCTCGGTCGGCCTTGGGCTCATGGGTTTCCATTCCTTCCTGCAAGGCCAGAACGTGCCGATGGAATCGGCGATGGCGAAGGTCTGGAACCTCAAAATGTTCAAGCATATCCGCCGCGGCGCGGATGCGGCGAGCGTGAAGCTCGCGATGGAGCGCGGCTCCTGCCCGGATGCGGAAGAACGCGGCGTGAAGGCGCGCTTCTCGCACAAGATCGCGATTGCGCCGACGGCGTCTATCTCGATCATTTGCGGCGGCACAAGCGCGGGCATCGAACCAATCCCGGCGAACGTCTACACGCACAAGACGCTTTCTGGATCATTTTCGGTTCGCAATCCCTATCTCGAGAAAGTTCTCGAATCGAAAGGCCAGAACACGCCGGCTATTTGGCACTCGATCCTCGAACACGAGGGCAGCGTGCAGCACCTCGATTGCCTCGACGAGTATGAGAAAGACATTTTCAAGACGGCTTTCGAAATCGATCAGCGTTGGATTATCGAACTCGCAGCGGACCGCACGCCGCTGATCTGCCAATCGCAGAGCCTCAACATCTTCCTGCCGGGCGATGTCGATAAATGGGATTTGCACATGCTGCACTGGATGGCGTGGGAGCGCGGCGTGAAATCGCTTTATTATTGCCGGTCGAAGAGCGTGCAGCGTGCAGGCTTCGCGAATGGCGAAGAACTGAAACAAGACGCCAACGTGCCGCAGCTCGTTGAAAAGACGGATTACGAGGAATGCTTGGCGTGCCAGTAAGTCTGGCGCTGCATTAGTCTGGGTTGGAATTACATGAGAGGGGCGCGGTTCGTGAGAGCTGCGCTTCTTTCTTGTTTTAGGCGCCGATAAATTTGCGGCTGTCGCGTCCAAGCATCGCCTTCAAAACCTCGACGATCCCAAACGCCAAGCCTACAACGATTGCGTAGGCTATCGTTAGCGCGATCAGATTGTGCGGAGCGCTAGGGCTTTGTGAGAGAATGAAGCGCAACGCGCCGACGATATATCCGTGAACAAAGTAGAGGCCAAAACTTAAAGCGGCAGCGCGATCAAGCCAGGCGCTCCGCAGCGAAGGCGCCCGTAGAAACAATGCCATCACCGCAAAAAACAGCGGTATTTTTAGAACCAAATCCGCATTCAACGGCACAGCGCTATCCGCGAGCGTCAACGCCGTTGTTGCGACGCCAACGGCTAACAGTGCTAGGGCATGGCGCTTTGCAATCGGCATCCAAACATTACCGAAGCGGCTCGCCGCCATGCCAATAAGATATGCGAACGCGAAATGCGCGAATGATTGCAGCGGATCGGCGTTATGTGGCGGCCTGCCAATGTAAATCGACAGGATGAGCGCTGGGATGATGATCAAATAACGAACAGGCTTCCGATCGATCCAAAGGAAAATCGGCGCCGCGAGAAAAAACAGCGCAATCACCGGCATGAACCAAAGCGGCCCTAGATGCGCGCCCGTGACGAGGAAATAACTAACGATGGTTGTGGCAGGCAGCGAAAAAAATGAATCCGGCAGCCATGGATGCGATTTCAGGTGCGAAAGATAAATCGCGATCGCTGGGATGGAGATAAAAAGATATGGCAGCATCACATTCTGGAGCTTCTTGCGCAGAAAATCTCCGTAGTCGAAACGCGCCGAAAGATGCTGGAATAGATAGCCGGATAGAAGCAAGAAGAAGCCCGTCACATCGACGGTCAGTTCGGCAATTTTTCCGCCGATGGAGTCATGCGGGAAACTAAAGATGTCTGCCGTGTGAGCTAATAAGATTGCAAAAATAGCCGCGCCGCGGGCGTAATGGACGTGAGCTAACCAACCCTCACCAGCGGCGTTGCCGGTTTCAGGTTGTCGCGTTGCTTTCGCGGGTGCAAAGCTTGTCGCGCCGCCCGCCGTTATGGCTTGCTGCGGCGTGTTTTGGAAACTTTGCTGCCCATGCGCTTTCATGTACGCGCCACGCGGCGACGACCGCTAATGCAGCCTTCTCGTATTTACGATTACAATTATCCACAGGAATGCACGCGCATTCCCCCAAACGGGGATTAAGCGAATACCGTGAGGTTAACCGGAACTAGATGCGCTCCAACATCGGAATCACGCGCGCCGTTCGCGTCTGATAAACGTTGTAATCCGGTCAGCCTTTGACCGCCTCGCCCCATATCTCGTTAAAGGCAGCGGCTTCTTCGCTACGGCGTACGCTGCTCGATCAGGCGCAAAATACCGAAAACGCTTTTTACCGTCAGCCAGACCAGGAGCACGAAACCCGCCGCCGCGAGCAACCACAGAATGGGAAAGCCGATCAGCACGAACGTCAGGACATAGGCGATCGCGCTTGCCACGATGATCGCCAAAGTCCAGATCGCCCACACCCAGAATATGCGGATCTGGTCGTTCAAATGAGCGAGCGCGTTGGGCGCTGCGCCGTCACGCGCGACGTAAGCAATGATAACCCCGACAACTGCGAAAAGCGCGGCGCTTGGTATGCTGAGCAGAAATAGGGCGTAAACGACAAAGGCTGCGCCCCGGCCCGCCTCCATCGGCGAAACTTGGGTCGTATCGGTCATAGTTGCTCCTTCAGACCACAATCTGAGATTAAATGGGCATCCTCCAGCGTATGTTCCACCAAGGCGATTACGCCAGCGCCGCAACCTCCTGAAATGAAATAATATCGCAGGGTTTGGCGCTTTCCGTATTCGATGCGATGCTTCGTCATGCACGCGCACTCACATGTCCATTCTCATACTGATCATGACCATGTGCATGATCGTGGGTCTCACGCACGCCATCATCACGGCCCGCCGCCTGGATCGAACCGCTATGGGATCGCGCTTGCGCTCAATATAGGTTTTGTCGTCGCCGAACTCGTCGCCGGTTTTGCAGCGAACTCGACAGCGCTTTTATCCGACGCCGCGCACAATCTCTCCGATGTTCTTGGTTTAGCGCTCGCGGGCGGCGCAGCTTGGCTCGCTACCCGCGCCGCAAGCGCTCGCCGCACATACGGTTACGGCAAGGCGACCGTGCTCGCCGCCCTCGCCAACGCGCTGACCCTGGTGGCGGCGTCCGGCGCGATCGCATGGGAGGCGATCCGCCGTCTTTCTGCGCCGGAGGCCGTTGAGCCCGGCCTCATCATGTTGGTCGCGGCCATTGGCGTCGTCATCAACGGCGGTTCAGCGCTTCTCTTCATGCGCGGGCAGAAGCAGGACATAAACGCGCGCGGGGCGTTTTTGCATTTGGCAGCCGATGCTGGAATTTCGCTTGCTGTCATCGTTGCGGGTTTTATCGTTTGGCGCACCGGCGCGAATTGGATTGATCCGGCTGTCTCCATCGCCGTTGTCGCCGTCATCTTGTGGGGCACGTGGGCGCTACTGAAGGATTCACTCGATCTCGCCATGGATGCCGCGCCGTCCAATATCAGCGTCGCAGACGTCCGTGATCATTTATCCAAGGCTGAAGGCGTAAATGCCGTGCATGACTTGCATGTCTGGGCGATGAGCGCTTCTGAAACCGCGATGACCGCACATCTCGTGCGTGCGCAAGGAAGCGATGACGCCTTTCTGGCTTCTCTGACAGACAGCATCGCGAGGACGTTCGGGATCCGTCACGTCACGCTGCAAATCGAGCGCGAACAGCGCCACGACTGCGCGACGCATAATTAGCTCTCGTTCGCCCAGGTCTTGATGATCTGATGCGCGATCGCCATTGGCGTTGGCGCGAATGCATCGGGATGACGCCTATCGATCAGCAATTTTGCTTCATCGCGCGTGAACCAACGCACTTCTTCGAGCTCTTCTTCGTCCGGATGTGCTTCGCCTTCGGCGACCTCGCAAATCGCTCCGATCATCAGCGAGCATGGGAAGGGCCATGGCTGTGTTGAATGATAGCGCACGCCGATGCACCGCAAGCCGCTCTCCTCAAGCACTTCGCGCGCGACAGCATCCTCGATGCTTTCACCAGGTTCGATAAAGCCCGCGAGCGCGGAATACATGCCTTTTGGCCACGGTTTTTGACGACCAAGACACACGCTATCTCCACGTGTCACCGCCATGATCACCACGGGATCGACACGTGGGAAATGCTCCGTCTGGCAACCATTGCAGAAACGCTTCCATCCCGCCTCAAGCGCGATTGTCGGCACGCCGCACGCCGCGCAAAAACCGTTGCGCGCGTGCCAATCCATGAGCCATTTGGCGCAACCGAGCACGGCGAGATCGCCGATCGGCAACGTCATTGCGGCTCCACGCAGGTCAGCGAACTCGCCCATATCGGCAAGCGGAAAGCGTTCCGTGTCAAAATTGTGCGGCGCCTCGACGGCGAAGTGAGGCGCGCCGTCGATATCGACGCCGAGAAAAAGCGCCCGCGCTTCTGGCCCGACGAGCGATAGCGCGTTGCCGCCGAGCCATCCAACGCTTGCGCCCTCATCCATTAGAAAGGGCCGCTGGTGGTGAAACACAGCGAGCCGCGCCGCCTCGCTTTCAAGCGCGCTTGCGAGCCATGCCTCGTCCCGCCGTTTGAGCGCCGAGCGATCAAGCGGGTAATTGGCGAAGTAGTTTGGGTTGGTCATGCCGCATTGTAGCAAAGCCCGCGGCAGGCGGAAGCCGCGATCGCCTCAGCGGCGGGAGAACGTCAGATAGATCGGTCCCTTTTCTTCCGCGACATCAAAGGCGAGTTGGCTATCTGTTCGAGCAATCGGCGCAAGCGGAGCCCCCAGCATGTCGACCGCGCTCACGAAGCGCGATGCCGGCACACTGACGACACCTCGCCGCGCGCGCCATTCGCTCCACACCGCGACAACGATATTGGAACGAGAACTCAGCCGCGCCGCCCGTATGCTTTCGGGCATGCGTGCGTAATCGCCGTCATATGTCCTGCCTGCCGCAACATGAAGCAGCGTCGAGACTGCGTAATAGGAGGGCTTTTTATTGCCGCGAAAATCGATCAGACCGTGATTGTCATAGTCGGAGTTGGGATTGAAGGCGTTGTCACGAATGCCGTAGTGCACGCTTCTGGGAATTCCTGCGCGCCACACAGAGAGAAAACTCCGCGTCACCAACACCGCCTGCTGCGCACGGCGCACTGGCGCATGCGCATCATGGCCATCTTCAAAAAACGGAAGGTCGTAGCTCGAATAGCCCCATTCTGTGTTCCAAATCGGGATGCGGCCATGCACGCGCCTCACCATCGTGCGCACGCGTGCAACATCCGGCGCGATGCTTTCGGGAATATCGCGGCGATAGAGATGCACGCCAAACGCGTCGATGCGCGCGTGTGGGCGCTGGGCATCCTGCGCTTTCAACATCGAGTCGAGATATGTGAAATCCAGCCAGGATAAGCCGCCAGTCACGATACGCGCTTGAGGATCGCCACGCCGCACGCCTTCCGCGCTCCGCAAAATCAAATCCGCAAAACGATCCGGCGGCAAGAACTTGCCCTCATCGACATCAGGTTCATTCCATATTTCGTAATCGACGCCGCGCCCTGCAAATGTGCGCGCTGTGGTTTCCGCATAGCGCGCGAACGCCTCGCGATTTTCGACGTTTGGCAGATGCGTGCCGCCATAGAGCCAATGCCCGTAGTCAAGGATCACGAGCGCTTTGAGATCATGTGCGCGGAGCTCATCGAGGAAAGCCGTTTGGCGCGAAAAGTCGAACCCGGTTTCGGACTCAATTTGGTCCCAGTAGGCGTCGAAGCGGACAAAAGAGAATCCCGCTGTGCGCGCAGCCTCTAGATCGGCCACATCGTCGAATTCATGCATGGCGACGCCGAATTCGGGAAGCGGGTTGGCGCGCGGCAGCCTGTTCACCGCGCCAAAGGGATTGAGCCGAAACTCGACGATTTCGGAGACGTCAGGCTTCGGCGCCGCACAGGTGGCCAGCACCAAAACGGCGGCAAGCGCCCTTATTATCCTTAACAGCCCCATAGCCGCTCCCTAGCACGGAAGCGAAATGATCAGACAGAGCCGCCCTCTTCCTGGCGCTCAAGAACCGAGACCGTGGTGTCCTCCTCCGTCGCTGGAGCCTCGCCTGCCCGCCGAAGCGCCACGCTCCATATCGCAAACGCCCACATGGCGAAAAGCAGAAGCGCGTTGAGCAAAAACGGCGCGGGACGGAAGAATTGGTAGAGCACCATGCCGATGAGGGGCGCGAAGATTGCGTTGCCGCCGTTGATCGCCGCGATCGCGCCTGCCGCGCGCGCCTGCTCTTCCGGTTTAACGGCCAAAGACAGGCCGGCCGTAAAGCCCGGCCGCGCGAATGCATAACCAAGCGAAGCAACCGCATAAGCGAACACGATGGTCGCGTAGGTCGGCGCAATCGCCGTGACGACGTTTGCGATCGCCGCCAACGCCGCCCCCATGCGCATTAGCAGTTTTGGGCTCATCTTGAACATGCGGATGAAGCCCCATTGCCCAAGCAGCCCAGCAACCGCGCCGCACATCATCGCGATCGCGGTGAAGCCCTGCGCTTGGAGCGGCGGCAGATTCATCCTGTCGATGATCATGAAGCCCAGCGTCTGCCCCTGCACTGTTTGGCATGACGCGATCAGAAACGAGTAAATCAGAAACGGCAGAACGCGCGGGTCGCGCCACAGCGAAAGATCACCGCGAAAGCTCGCCCAACGCGATGTCTTTTCCGTCGCCGCTGCTGTGCTGATCGGCTTTGGCGGTTCATCGGGAATCGCGCGGGAGGCCCAGGCCCACATCGCCATGCCAAAAATCGCTGCGCAAAACATTGGCCCCGCTAGAGAAACAACGGGTAGCACGAAAAGCGGCGCAACTGCGGGACCAACAATTGTGCCAAGGCCAAACGCGCCCGCCAGCAGCGCCATCGCCTCCGTGCGGTTTTCGCGCGACGAGCGCTCCGCAATCAGCGCTTGGCTTGCGGGATTCGACGCCGAACCAAATCCACCGAAGATCGCGCGCGCCAAGAGAAAACAAATAAAGATGAGCCAGATCGGCGCCCAATGATGAAGCCCAGCCGAAACAACGACGCCGCATAAGGCCATGGAAACGGAGAACCCGATCAGCCCCAGCAGGATCATTGGCTTGCGGCCAACCTGATCGCTTCTGCGCGCCCAGTAAGGGCTCATCGCCGCCCACAACAACGCGGAAAGCGAGAAAATCGAAACGACAAGCCAGTCCGGCATGCCAATCTCACGCCCGATCGCGGGCAGCACGGACTGCATGCCAGTATTTCCGACCGCCATGATCATTGAGACGCCGAATACGGCGACCATTGTTTTATCCCAGAGAGTTTCGCTCTTCTCCGGTTTTTGTTCGGCGGCCACGCCTTATCCTATCACGCTCGCGAAACATTGGCCGGTCCGAGAACTGCGGCAGCCAGCGTCGTCTTGTTGATTACACTTTTATTGAACGGCTCAGCCGCCACGGGGTCAATCGGCCAAGATCGCGCAGAGCCTTCATTATCCGGAACTTTCAGCGCGCAAAGCCGTTACAGCGAAAACGAGGAGCGCCTGAATGGCCGAGTCATTACGCGTGCGACCTGATCATCCGTTGATCGATTGGGGGCCAACATTCGCAGGCGTGCTGATAGCGCTCGCGGTAACAGCGCTCCTTGGCGTTTTAGGCGTTGCAATAGGCGCAACAGTTTTCAATCCCTTCGATGCGGCGCGCGACGATACTGGCGGACTCACGATTGGCGGCGGCCTCTGGACATGCTTTTCGGCGTTGGTCGCTCTGGAAATCGGGGCCTTTATCTCCACGCGCGCTTCACCAGGGAATGATGCGCACAATGGCATATTACAAGGCGCCGTTGTCTGGGCGCTGTTTGTCGTCGTGTGCTTGATCTTCGCTGGCCTTGGCGCGTCCCTCGGCGCCGTCACACTGCTGCGGCCTGAAGCGCTCATCGAAGCGCGGCTTGCAGCGATTGACGATCCTCAAGCAGCGGAACGCATTGCTGATGCAACGGCTACGCTGGCATGGT
>JBEVOS010000187.1:0-3566 GCA_040507435.1 Caulobacterales bacterium
GAAAAGCGCGGTCTGCGGCGTCAAAACCCAAGACTTTTGGGGGTTTAATCCCTACATTGGAGCCTTCACGAAGGCTCGATTCGACACACATGACCGCTCCCGAAAGCGCGCCGCTCTATGATGCGGATTCTATCAAGGTTCTCAAGGGCTTAGACGCGGTCCGAAAGCGCCCCGGCATGTATATCGGGGATACGGACGATGGCTCGGGCCTGCACCACATGGTGTACGAGGTCGTCGATAACGCGATCGACGAGGCGCTGGCCGGACACGCGATGAATGTGGTGGTGGTTTTGCACCCGGACGGCAGCGCCGAAGTCAGCGATGACGGGCGCGGAATTCCGACGGACATGCACGCCGGGGAAGGCGTCTCGGCGGCCGAGGTCATCATGACTCAGCTGCATGCCGGCGGGAAATTCGACCAAAATTCTTACAAGGTTTCGGGCGGTCTGCACGGCGTCGGTGTCTCGGTCGTCAACGCGCTTTCGGAATGGCTGGATCTTACGATCTGGCGCGACGGCGCCGAGCACTACATGCGCTTTCGGCACGGCGACGCTGAGGCGCCGCTTATCCGGCGCGGCGATGCGCCGATAGTGGACGGCAAGCAGAAGAAGGGCACGAATGTGCGCTTTCTGCCGAGTACGCAGACGTTCACGAAAACCGAATTCGACCGGAAGACGCTTGAACATCGTTTGCGCGAACTCGCGTTTTTGAATTCCGGCGTGAAGATCATTTTGCGCGATTTGCGTGGCGCTGAGCCGTTCGAAGAATTGATGATGTACGAAGGCGGCGTCGAAGCCTTCGTGCAGCATTTGGACCGGTCGCGCTCTGCGATCATTCCAAAGCCGGTTTATCTCTCGGCGGAGCGTGACAATATCACGGTCGAAGCCGCGCTGCAGTGGAATGACGGCTATCACGAAACGATGCTGTGCTTCACGAACAACATTCCGCAGCGCGACGGCGGCACGCACCTTGCCGGCTTTCGCGGCGCGCTGACGCGCGTCGTCAACGCTTACATGCAAGACAGCGGGATCGCGAAGAAAGAAAAGGTCGACATCACCGGCGATGACGCGCGCGAAGGATTGACCTGCGTGCTTTCCGTGAAAGTGCCCGATCCGAAATTTTCATCGCAGACGAAAGACAAACTGGTTTCTTCGGAAGTGCGGCCGGTTGTCGAAAGCCTTGTAAGCGAGGCGTTGTCGCGTTGGTTCGAGGAGAATCCTGGCCCTGCTAAGCTCGTGATGGGTAAAATCGTGGAAGCCGCCGCTGCGCGCGAGGCTGCACGCAAAGCGCGCGAACTCACACGTCGCAAATCCGCGCTCGATGTTGCGTCCCTGCCCGGAAAGCTGGCGGATTGTCAGGAGAAAGATCCAGCGAAGTCTGAGCTGTTCATCGTCGAGGGTGACTCGGCGGGCGGATCGGCGAAGCAAGGGCGCTCGCGTGAATATCAAGCGGTGCTGCCGTTGCGGGGCAAAATCCTGAACGTTGAACGCGCGCGTTTCGATAAGATGCTTGGCTCCGAGCAGGTAGGCACGCTGATCACGGCGCTCGGCACGGGAATCGGACGCGACGATTTCAATCTTGAGAAGCTGCGCTATCACAAGATCATCATCATGACCGATGCTGACGTCGATGGGGCGCATATCCGCACGCTGCTGCTGACGTTCTTCTACAGGCAGATGCCGTCGATCATCGATGGCGGCTACCTCTACATCGCGCAGCCTCCGCTCTATAAGGCGAGTAAGGGCAAGAGCGGCCGCTACCTCAAAGACGAAGATGAGTTTGAGAGCTATCTGATTGAAGAGGGCTCATCGGGGGCCGTGCTCGAATTGCCGAACGGAACGCAAATCGCTGGCGAGGATTTGAAGCGGCTTGCGCGCGAAGCAATGGCCGCGGAGACGCTGATTAAGCGTTTGCATCAGCGCGCGCCGGATTCCGTTCTGGAGCAAGCGACGCTCGCGGGCGCGTTTGCAGCGGATGCGGGAGATGCCGCAGCAGGCGCCGCCGCGGCCCGGCTCAACATCATTGCGGAAGAGGGCGAAGCGAATTGGTCAGGGCGGTTCGATCCTGATCATGCGCTCGTGCTGGAGCGTGTGGTGCGCAGCGTCACAGAGCGCATCGTGCTCGATAAGGTGTTGCTCTCCTCTACTGATGCGCGCCGGCTTGCCGATCGCGCCGCTAATTTGCGCGAGACATATGAGCTGTCTGGCGTTCTCAAACGCGGCCAAGATTCAACACCCGTGCATGGGCCGCTTTCGCTTTTGGCGGCGGTGATCGCTGCCGGGCGCAAGGGCATTTCGATCCAGCGCTATAAAGGTCTTGGTGAGATGAATGCGGATCAATTGTGGGAAACCACACTCGATCCGGAATTCCGCACGTTGCTGCAGGTCAAGGTGGATCACGCCGACGACGCCGATGATCTCTTCACGAAGCTGATGGGCGATATTGTCGAGCCGCGCCGTGAGTTCATTCAAGAGAATGCACTCGACGCAGAGGTCGACGTTTAAGCGCGCCTCACAAAGAGCGGGAAAACCGCCGGGGGATTGGGAATGGACGCTCGCATCAGAGAGCGCTTGGCGGCGTTTCTGCCGCGTTATCAGCCGCTGTCCATGTTCGGCCGTATGCGCGCATTTTGCGGCGCGTTCATTGGCATATCCATTACGGGAATCGTCACCGCCTTATGGCTTGGCGGACACGTCGAACATTTGCCTATGCTGATCGCGCCGATGGGCGCGTCTGCGGTTTTGCTCTTTGCTGCGCCCGCCAGCCCACTCGCGCAGCCATGGTCGATGCTTGGCGGGAATTTGATCTCGGCCTTTGTCGGTGTGACGGCGGCGCGGCTTATTCCCGATCAGATGATCGCTGCGGGCGCTGCCGTCGCGGGCGCCATTTTTCTGATGTCGATGTTGCGATGCCTGCATCCGCCAGGCGGCGCTGTTGCGCTTACGGCGGTGGTTGGCGGCCCGATTATCGCCCAAGCGGGTTATGGCTTTGCGATTGCGCCTGTCGGCGTCAACTCACTTCTACTGTTGCTGATCGCGCTCGCTTTCAACAATGCGACGCGCCAATCGTATCCGCACCTCGCACCCCGTGTTGAGCAGATCCAGACGACAAACGATCCACCGCCTCAGGAGCGCGTTGGGTTTACTCGGGCTGATGTCGATCGCGCACTTAAGCATTACGGCGAATTGCTCGACGTGACGCGGGACGATCTTGATGCTTTGTTCCGGCAAGTCGAGGTGCAGGCGCATCGGCGTCTGCATGGCGAGATCACATGCGCGATGATCATGTCGCGTGACCTTATCTGCATTCGCGCTGATGACGATGCAGATAAGGCGACGGCGCTTATGCGTGCGCATGATCTGCGGGCTTTACCGGTCATCGATGTGAACGGTCATGCCGAGGGCGTTACCGAATGGAGCGATCTCATCAGTGCAGACGGCGGTGCGGAGAGGTGGATGCGGCAGCGATTTGCTGTTTCACGCCCAGACACGCCGATCGATGAACTGCTGCAAATCATGTCCGCCGGCGGGGCTCACATCGTGATGATCACTGATCCGGCGGGCGTA
>JBEVOS010000210.1:0-3909 GCA_040507435.1 Caulobacterales bacterium
GCGACGCCGCCATTCGTGACATCGTAGAGTAGTAAGCTCACGCTGAGCTCTTCGAGCGCAGGCCGGAACGGCGTGAGCGCATCGCCCATATCCCCCAGCGATGCGGGCAGAACGAACACGCGCGACACACGCGCCCCACGTGGCGCCACCAGCGTCAATTGCCCGATCCCCCGCACAAGATCGGAAAGCTCCGCATTGGCGCGAATTTCGAACACGAGCGAATCCGCTGCGCGGCTCATAACGAAATCGGCGCGCAACGGGCCGACGTGAGATTCATCAAGCTGATAACCGGCGCCTGCGAGCTTCTCATGGAGCGCAGCCGCCACGGCGCGCTGCACTTTGTGCGCACGCGCCACACCACGCGACACGCGATAAAGCGCAGTGTCCATCGTATCGTCTTCGTTCGCGGCAAGATCGCCGAGTTTCGCGACATGGCGTTGAAACGCAGGCGAAAGGCCCGCGACAGCCGCAACCGCATCCGCGATGCGTGGCGAACTGAACGGCCCCAGAAAAACATAGTCGCGGCCGCCGACCTCAGCGCGCTTTACGAGCGGCGCGCCGGCAAGACGCCTGAACGGCTCGCGGATGTCTTGATCCGCGAGGAAATCCGTCGCGAGCAGAAGGTGGAATTCGCCGCCATCGTCAGCGGCGATCGCCGCGCGGCGCTTTCTACGCGCCGGCGCATCGCGCATGAACTCGATGCGCAGCAGGTCTACATCACGCTCCGTCAGCGCAACACCAATCGCGACCTTATCGAGCGTGCGCTCAAGATAGAGGTGAAGATCGTCGCGCCGTGAAAAGCTCGCGCCATCCGCAGCCGCTTCCAAACCACCGCCGGCCCGCCAGACATGCGCCACGCCCCCGCCCCACGCCGTGAAGGCGGCGGAAAGGGCCGCATAGGCCTGATCCAATTCATTCGGGTCTTCAACGATACGCAAAGGCATGAAAATCTCGCGCGGGTGCTGGAAAATCGCTGAGGACGCCGCCGCCGTCGACGCCGCGCGCGCGTGGCGCGAATTTCCCACTGATAATTCTTGATATTTATCGCAAATCCGCGCCGACAGCCTCGCCCACCGAGGCGAAACCCTCAGCGATCAGCCGCAACGACAAATCCTCGGCGATGCGCGCGGCGAGACTCGGCCCCTCGTAGACCAGCGCGGAATAGAGCTGCACGGCATGCGCGCCCGCCTTGATCTTTGCGAGCGCCGCCGCGCCGCAATCGATCCCACCCGCGCCGATTAACTGTAATCGCCCAGCGCCTGCTTGCGCGAACAGCTTCAATATCGCCGTCGACGGTGAAAACAGCGGCCTTCCGGAAAGTCCGCCGGTCTCGCTACGCCGCCGATCCGTCAAACTCGCCGGACGCGCAATCGTCGTGTTCGATACGATGAGTCCATCAAGCCCGAATTGCAGCGCAATCTCGACGATATCGCGCACCGCCCCGTCATCGAGATCGGGCGCTACTTTGAGAAAAAGCGGCTTATGCCCATGCTGCGCCGTGAGAGGCGCGCGCGCTTCCGCCAAGCGGCCGAGCAAATCCTCCAGCGCGCACCGTTCTTGTAAGCCGCGAAGCCCGGGCGTGTTCGGGGATGAAATGTTTGCCGTCACATACGACGCAAACGGCCAGACGCGCTTCATGCCTTCGACATAATCGGCGGCGCGATCTTCGCTATCTTTGTTAGCGCCGACATTCGCGCCCGCAACGCCTTGTTTTTTGCGCGCCTCCAGACGCGCCGCAAAAACTTCGAGCCCTTCATTGTTAAAGCCCATCCGGTTGATCACAGCGCGGTCCGGTGTGAGGCGGAATAGGCGCGGTTTTGGATTTCCTTCCTGCGGGCGCGGCGTGACCGTGCCGCATTCCACAAAGCCAAATCCCGCGTTCAGCATGGCGTCCGGCGCTTCGGCGTTTTTGTCGAAGCCAGCGGCGAGCCCAATCGGATTGGGCAAAGTCATGCCCGCGAGGATCGTCGTCAGCCGCGGCCAGCGATCCGCGCGCGCGCGGGGGCCCAAGCCCATCGACAGCGCGCGCATTGCGAGTTGATGTCCCGTCTCGGGATCGGCGGCCCGCATCGCACGCGCCGCCGCGTCATGAATCACGCTCATAGAGCGAAGAAGTCCGGCAAGATGGGCGCGCCGTCCAGTCCAGCGCCGAGAAAGGTGATCTCGCTCACCGCCTCTACGGGCAGCGCATCATAGAGATGAGGAAAAAGCGCCCCGCCCCGCGACCGCTCCCAAACAAGCTGCTTGGGCAACTTCGCCGGATCGACGGTGAGGATGACGAGATCCCGCTTGCCCGCGTAATGCTTCTCGAACGTGCCGCGCACCTGCGCGCGCGTTGAGAAATGGAGGAAACCATCGCGCGCGTCGTCGGGATTGCCGGCATATCGCCCCGACGCCTGAGCCCGCTCCCATTCCTCCGCCGTGGCGATCCGATAGATCACGTTCTCGCTCAATTATGCACTTGAGCCAATCTGAGGCTCACGTAACTGGCTGCCCCGAAGCTCAATTGGCCGCTTTTCCGGCTAACTCATCTCGTCTTGCGGCCCAGGCGGATGCGGCCTCCTTGACCACTGCCTCGCTGTACGCGTCTTCCTTGTAGGACCACTGATTGTTGCCCGCGTAGACGAGGTGCGTAATGTTCCCAAACTGAAATATGCTTCCGTCGCCAAGGTCGCGGAACCGGTTCCACCACTTTACAATGACCCAACCGCGGTCTTCGTCGATGACTAACCAAGCGACGGCCCAGTTATCGAGGTCGGATTTCTTGCGGCTCGGTCGGCTGATCCAATCGAACATCGCCTTTTTGCCCTTTATGGCGCCGTGTACGTGCTCCACGAATTCGATGTCGTCGGTGAACATCTCGGACCACGCGCGCCAATCGCCACTTTGCCGGCAGCTCGCGACGGTCTTCTGGTAGTGGTCAAATGCGCTCTCAAGCTCGCTTCTTGGCCACTTTCCCATTTTTATATTCCTCCCGTACCGTCAATCATTCTTCCCAAAAGACACAATTTTCAATCGCGCAGCTTATTTTATTATTGGCCTGTCACGCAGGGCAGCGAACGCACCAGCCACAGTTTACGTAAGGTGCATAATTAGGTTGATATTCCTAATAATGGGAGTATAAGCCCATCCACAACGGGGTCCATGGAGGCCGCCCTTGCAGCATACGCAGATTTGGCGCGCGATCGACGCGCTTGCTGAGAGGCGGGGGATGACAGCCTCAGCGCTGGCGCGGCTGGCCGGGCTCGATCCCACCACATTCAACCGCTCCAAACGCCAAGCCGCGGACGGCAAGGCGCGCTGGCCGTCCACCGAAAGCCTTTCCCGCGTGCTGGAAGCGACGCAAACGAGCTTTGATGAATTCGCCGCCCTGCTCTCCGGACGCTCAGGCGGCGCTGGGCGTGCAATCCCGATTGTCGGCCTCGCCAAAGCGGGCGCGGACGGCTTTTTCGATGAAGACGGCTATCCTGTGGGCGCGGAAGAGACTTTGCGCTTTCCCGGCCTTGGCGATGAGCGCGTCTACGCGCTCGAAATCGCCGGAGATTCCATGGAGCCGGTCTATCGCGACGGCGACACCGTGATCGTAGAGCCGGGCGCGACGGTGCGAAAAAATGATCGCGTTGTCGTGCGCACGAAAGCAGGCGAAGTGCTGGCCAAGAAACTTGGCCGCCGCAACGATCAAAGCATCGAGCTGATCTCGCTCAATCCAAACTATCCGCCGCGCACGCTTCCCGCTGCTGAGATAGACTGGATCGCGCGGATCGTCTGGGCGAGCCAATAGCGGAAACGCCGCATATCACCGTGCTTGCGCATTATCCCAAGCGCGGCTATTTCCGCGCGCTATGAATCGCGACGCGAAAAAACGCACGATTAAAACCATTTCGCCCGCGGGGCGGATGGCAGGTCGTG
>JBEVOS010000218.1:0-15310 GCA_040507435.1 Caulobacterales bacterium
GGCGAACTCGTCGCAGCGTGCAAGGCCGCTGAAGAACTTGGCTTCGAAAGCGTTTGGATCGGTGAGCATGTCGCGATTCCAGTGCGCGCCGATTGGGATCAAGGCGTCGAAGAGCAAAAGCATCTCGTTGGCCCTAACCCGGCAATGAAGCGGCCGTTCACACACGAGACAGATTTTTTCGATCCGCTTGTCGCGCTTGGCGTCATCGCAGGCGCGACATCGAAAATCCGTCTCGCAACCGGGATTTACATGCTACCTCTGCGCGAGCCAATCTTAGTTGGGCGCTCGATCGCGAGCTTGGACGTTTTGTCAAATGGCCGCCTCGATCTCGGCATTGGGATCGGCTGGGTGTCGCACGAATTCAAATTCGCGAACGTCGATTGGGAAACACGCGGGCGGCGCATGGACGAAATGCTGCGCTGCTTGCGTGTTTTGTTTGAAGTTAATGAGCCAAGTTTCTCGGGCGAATTCTTTAATTTCGAGCCAATCGGCTACAATCCCAAACCGATCCAAAAACCTTTGCCCATTATTGTCGGCGGTGACGGCGCGCGCGCCGTGAGACGCGCTGGCAAATATGGAAATGGCTGGCTCGGTGGGCCGCAGATGTTTGGTCCCATCCGTGAAGAGTTGAAAAAGAACGATCGCGCGAACGAGCCCTTCGTGATGACGACCTATGCAGGCGCGCCCCCTGCGGATTCACTCGGCGATTTTATCAAGCTTGGCGCAGATCGCATCGTGGTTTCGCCGTGGCCTGGCGGCATGCTTCAACAGACCGAAGCGATTCGCGCCGCCGGCGGCCCGATTGCGATATTGGAGCGCTACGCAAAAAGCGCAGGGCTTGGCAAACGCACGCATGTCTGATCCGTCAGCGCCCCGTTAGCTCTCGCGCCAAACCGGGCATGTTGTAGACCTTTCGCAATGCTTCATCGATCACGGCTGATGTCACGATCACAGTGCGATTGCGCGCGCCATCATAAAAATATGCGCCGCCAAGAGAATGAAGGTTTCCGTCGAATGCCGCGCCGACAACATTCCCATTGCGATCCAGCACCGGGCTGCCCGAATTTCCGCCGATAATATCGTTCGTCGTCACAGCATTAAAAATCACATCGCTGCGAAGCTGCGAACGCGCGCGCGCCCACGTGTCCGCAAGTTTGTAGGGCGCTTCACCCGTTGCGCGCTGATAAAGCCCTGAAATCCGTGTGAAAGGCACGATCGTATGGCCGTTCGTTTCCGTCCATCCCGAGATGCGCCCATAAGACAGCCTCAAGGTAAACGTTGCGTCCGGATATTCAGTTGCGCCGTAGAGGCGGAAGCGCGCGCGTGCAAGCCGTTCCTGCGCACGCGCGACCGGCCCTTCAACCTCTTGCAAATAGCGCGTCCGCAGAGCGCGGGCATCGGCGTCGAAATTGCGCATGAAGACGATCGCGGGATCGTTTGACGCCGCAATCGCCGCCGCGCCGCCTTCCCATAATTGCTCGCGCACGGCACGATCATAAAGCCGCGATCCGCGCGTGATGCGCTCCGCGAGCGCTAGGGGCGTTTCGCTCCCAAGCACGCGGCGCACGAGCGGATCGTTCGCAGGCAAATCCTCCCGCATTTTCGCGGCCCAGAACGAGATAGCCTCTTTCTCAAGCGGCGCATCGACGGGCGCTGAAGACAACAACGCCCCGCGCGTCGCCGCTATGCGTGAATCGGTAAAATCAGGAAGTCGGTCACTGTTCGGCTGGGGCCGCTCTGTTGCGCCGCGCACGAGGATGCGCGCAAAACGCAAAAGCTCCGAGCCTTGCCCGGGCCGCACCTCGGCGAACTGATATTTGAGATAGAACCCACGATAAGCGCGCATCGCAGCTGTGATTTCCGTCCACGCGGGCCCGACAGCTTGCGCCAGTTCTGGGTTGCGACTGACGCGCGCCTGAAAATCCGCATCGCGCCGTTCAATCAATGCAAAGTTGGGAGGATCTGCGAGCGCGGCACGCCGGCCCATAAATGCTTTGAGCGAATTCTCCGTCGTGAAGAGCGCCTCGGAAGCCATGCGGGCATGATCGGGGCTTTGCGCCGAGAAGGCCGCCAATTGCGTTTTCCATGCACTGAGCATCTCAAGACGCCATGGCAAAAACTGATCGCGCTGGAATGCGAGTTGAGATGCGGTCAACAAGCGTTCGGTTGCGCCTGGATGCCCTGAGATCAATGTCGGCTCGCCATCAGTCAGCGGTGTCGTGCGCATGCGCAGGAAAACGGGCGTGCGCGCTGGCCGGCCATTTTCGTAGAGCCGCAGATAGGCGACGTCGAAGCCGTAACGCGGGAAATTGAAGTTATCTGTATCCCCGCCGAAATGCGCCGCGGCACGCTCCGGCGCGAACACAACGCGCGCATCGCTATAGCGGTGATACGCGTAAAGTGCGTAGCGGCCGCCCTGATACAGCGTGATGACTTGGCAATTCCGGTTCTGCGCTTCCGCGTTGCATGCGGCCTCTAATCGCGCGATTTCCGCGTCACGCGCACGCGCAAAGCCTGCGGGCTGTACACCCGAAGCAGCATTCTCGATATTCTCCGTTACGTCAGTGACGCGCTTCAGAACTTGAACATGCAAGCCAGGGCATTGCCGTTCCTCGCCGCGCGTGCGTGCGTAAAACCCTTCGCGCACAGGATCGCTTTGCGCCGTCGAGAAACTTTGCAGGCACGCCAGCAAGCAATGATGGTTCGTCTGCACGAGCCCATCGGCGCTCATTACCGATGCGGAGCATCCGCTTTCCAAACGCGCCGAGCTTTCGCGCACGCGATCGAGCCATGCTTGATCCGGCGCCCAACCAATTGCGGCGCGCATACGCGCAGACGGCAGCATGTCGAGCGGCCACATGCCTTCATCGGCGCGCGCAGACGCCGCGCACATCAGCAGCGCCAGTAACGTCAATGCCAAACGCCGCATACGATTCCCTCGGTTGAGCGGCGAACCAAACGGATCGCGCGCACGCGCGCAAGTTCGTGCTAGTAACACCTGCATGACCGAGACGATCTTTGCTCTGCCCGCACCCGCAATCCCCATCCTTGGCGATACGCGCGCATTTCCCGTGGGCCGTATCTTCTGCGTGGGGCGCAATTACGCCGCCCATGCGCGCGAGATGGGATCGGACCCGAACCGCGAGCCGCCCTTCTTTTTCATGAAGCCCGCCGCCGCCGCGACTTTATCCCAAACCGTGCCTTATCCGGCGGACACGAAAGATCTGCACCACGAAGCCGAACTCGTGCTCGCGATCGGCAAGGACAAGTCCATTTTAGGCTACGCCGTGGGCGTCGATCTCACCAAGCGCGACCGGCAAAACGAAGCGAAGGCCGCCTCCCAACCCTGGGAGCGTTCCAAGGCGTTTCCGTTTTCGGCGCCGATCTCCCCGATCCGCACCGGCATCGCGGCGCCCGCCGACGCGCGCATTACACTTTCCGTCAACGGCGCGGCCAAGCAGGACAGCCGAACCTCCCATATGATCTGGAACATTCCGGAAATCTGCGCCCGGGTGGACCAATTATGGGGGCTTCACCCTGGCGATCTCATCTTCACCGGCACGCCGGAGGGGGTCGGTCCGCTCCAAGTCGGGGACCAGGTGCGCGTCGAAATCGAGACCGTGGGCGTCCTGGCGTTTTCGTTAGGTCATTAGCGCATGCGACTTTTCCACATCCGGGGCGCCCTTTTCGCGACGTTTGTGTTACAAGCTCGCCATGCCTCCTCTCCCCGGAAACCCCCGCATCTCGAAGGACCCTGAAATCGTCACGGGTCAGCCGCGTATTACGGGTACGCGCATCAGCGTTGATCTGCTGAAGCGCAACGTCGCCGCTGGCATGTCTGAGGACATGCTGCTGCGGGTCTATCCCGTTCTCACGAAGGAGGACGTGAAAGCCGCGCTCACCTTCGGCGACGAGACGCAAAAAGCCTAAGCGTTCTAGGTTGCTAGCGCAGAGCCGTGCGGGCCTTGTTCGCGCGGCGCTTCAGTGTGTCCGCTCAAACCGCACCACGCCCTCTTCACGGCTCACATAAGCGACGCGGTAGCCCGCCCCCATCCAAGCGCGCGCGTGCGGATGATGCCCGGCATGATCATTCGACCAGAAAGACGAGCGCCGCTGATGCGCGCTTGGCGGCAGGCTTTTGCCGATAATGTCCTCGATCTCTTCGAAACTCAGCATTTCGGGGAGGCCTGAGCGCTTCATCAAATGCGCGTGCAGCGGCCCATATTTACGCATTCCCATCGCTCCGTCTTTGATCGATGGGTACATGTGGATAAACTGATTTGCCCCTGAGATCGTTAATTGCGAAATTGTAAGCAAACAGAACAACACCGGAGGAAGATGTGAGCGAATTGAGCCTCGAACAGCGCCTTGATCGCACTGAGAGCCGCGCAGCGCTCTCCGATCTCATGCACCGCTACGCCGTGCTTTCCGATCTGCACGACATGGAAGGCGTGTCTCAGCTTTTCGTGGAAGATGTGCGCAGCCCTGTGCGTCAGCCCGACGGCTCCACCAAGATCGAAATCGGCCGCGCCGCTTTGCGCGATTGGTATCAGCTCGCGCCGAAAAACGAGCGCGTGCATTTCGTCGGCAATATCGTGATTGATTTCATCGACGCCGATAACGCGAAAGGTGTTGTCTACACCATGTCGGGCGGGCGTATCTCCGACAACGAATGGCGCACCAGCACGATCAAATACCAAGACCGCTACCGCCGCGAGAATGGCCAATGGCTTTTCGTGTCGCGCAAGCCGAGCGGCTTTTATTCGTCGAAGCTGCAAACAGAAGCAACCGGTTCGCTCATGGCGGGATTGTAGCGCGTTGAGTTCGCCCCCCAACAAACGCAAACGTGCCCGCGGTCACACCGCACGCAGCCGCCTTCCGTCAATCCGGAACCAGCAAGATGAGGGCGCGTTCCGCCCAGATCGAGCCATCAAGTTACCGGTCAGCAAGGCGGAGATTCTCATGAGCAAAGATTCACACGACGAGCACGCGAGTCACGAACCGGTTCGCGTGGAAGGCAAGTCTACGCATGCGGCTGCGCCCAAGAAAGACGGCGGCGGCGGCAAATGGCTGGTTGGCGCGGCAGTTGCGGCGCTTCTTGTCGGCGGCGGCTATCTCGCTTGGAAAAATAGCGGCCCTTCGAACACGCAAACCGCGCAAGCGGCGTATGACAGCAGCTCTTATGACAGCACGAGTAGCGACGGCGTCGTGCGCGCAGCGCCGCTTCCCGCTGGCGAAACCGCATCGCTCGATGACGAAGCCGCGCCTGCATCCGCATCGACAAGCGCGCCGCGCTCTTCATCGACGCGCACCGCATCCGTTCCTGAAACGACGATTGGCGTGACGCCCGCGAGCGCGAGCGAAGACGATCTCATCGTGCCCGCGCCCAATCGCCCCGTATGGACACGCACGCCGAGCGCGCGCCGCTTGAGCGCGATGTATCCGGATTATCTGCTTGAGCGTGATCGCGAAGGCGAAGCGCGCTTGTCATGCGTCGTGCAAGATAGCGGTCAACTCGACTGCAATCGCGTTTCCGAAAGCGCGCGCGGCTTTGGGCGTGCGGCCGAGCGCGTCGCGCATACCTTCCGCCATGCGACGACGCTGCCGAATGGTTCGAGCGCGATCGGCACGCCGGTCAATCTGCGCGTGGTGTTCCGGATCGATGATAACGGGCGACGGGGGGCTTAAGGCGCTCGCATTTAAGTTTGGACGTTTGGACCGCGCGGTGAAAACCGCGCGGTTTTATTTCACGCCATCTACAATACCTTCGGGTGCTGTCAGTCTAACGCTAACCAGTCTCTGCTTTTGTGACGAGTGTCAGACATTGCGGGGGTCCAATAGCGTGAAGCCGCTTTCTTTCAAGCGTGACCGCTTTCCGCCAGATATCAATCTTCAAGCGCTTACTGAAGAATACTGGCATTCATCCAGAGGCTCTCATCACCGACGGACTGTACTCATACAAGTCGGCGGCACGCGCTCTTGGCTGCTTGGATCGGCATCGACCTGGCCGGCTACGAGAGAACAATCGAGCAGAGAATTCGCACCTGCCCATTCGACGAAGAGAACGCAAAATGCAGCGCTTCAATCCCAAGGATCCGCGCAGCGTTTCGTTTCAATTCATGGAGCCGTCTACACCACCTTCGCCGTCCAGCGTCACCTGATCTCCCGCAAAACGCTCGGCCTCTTTCGCGCCGAAGCCTTCGATGCGTGGAGATCCGCGACGATCGCAGCATAGATTCCGACCTGCGGGACTAATTGCTCGCTCAACGAGTTAGTTTGTCAGCCCCTTATCTCCTTCAGCCAATTTTCGGCCTTGGTCGAGAAGGTAAAAGAAGCTGTCCCAACCTACGACCGTGTTTGACACACCTTCATGGAAGGCGATTTCCAGCACATCCTCTCTGGAGAAGCCAACATCAAGCAAAATCTTGCCATCATGGACAAGTTCGAAAACTGCGTGCGTCCGATTAACATCGGTGGTTTTTCGCCATCTAGCATCTATTGCCATGCTGGGATCCTTTAAGGGTTAATAAATCCAATAAATCTTCCATCGCTATACCACCGCGCACCAAATCCTCCAGGGATCTGGATTTGAGTGACCTGCCCGTATCTCGGCAACCTTGGTGTTGTTGTAACTCCGTTACGCATGATGGCCTTCAGCGCCGAATGTGCAGCAGCATTGACTGACGCGTCAGACCGCAATGATTGCCGCAAAGCAACCTTCGTTGCGCCGATAACTTCAGGATGTTTCGTGAGTGCTCTTCCCGCGTTTGTTAGAGTGGACGTGCCATATTTGACCAAAGCTGCCCTATAAAGTGGGTTCTGTCGCGCTAGAGTTCCAGCAGCCGCTTCTGTAGCAGCCACTCGCCCGAACCTGACTGCTCGAACTCCCTGAGCAACAACTGCCCCAACTTCAGCAAGCGATGCAGCAGCATTAAAGTAGTCCCAGCCATGAAAGGGTGACACACACTCTTTAACGTCAAGCGATATACGTTTGCCCTGGGTTCCGGATCAGCGCTGCGCGCTGTCCGGAATGACTGAAATTGTTGAACGCAACATGACGCTCGACCCCAGCGAACGCTGGAGTCCATTGCGCCAACATCTACAAAACGAAACGCATCTTATCCCTCTCCGTAAACGGGGGGATTGGCGCTCCAAAATACGGGGATAGAGTCAAACTTATCCGACACCTTCGAACCTGAGCTCATAATGCGTTGTCCCTTGCACGGGAGGTTCGAGAGCTAGCCGGGCGTATCGATGCAAGGGGACAGACGAGCGTGAAAGGCGTTTGGAAGACTGGGCCGAGCGGTTGAGCGGAGTTCGGGAAGAAAAGCGCCGACTGCCTTTGGGGACGTGAAACCAGAGGGTCTAGGGCATGGCAGCCCTACGCGCCGGGTGCAGAATGGGCCTGGAGAGAATACCTCCTCACGACCTGCGGCATTCGTCCAATCGTCTGAACGGGGCGCGTTGAAGCGTCTACTTAGCTCGTCGCAAGGCGAGCATTACCTCGGCGTGGAAACGCGCCCCGCCTCCCATCTTTGGGAGGCAAAACAAAAAGACGCCTCCCATCTAACGGGAGAGGAAATGCGGAGAAATTTCCAAGCGAAACGGCATCGGCCGTCATGAATCATGCGCGTTGCGTTGAGAGCAAATGCGCGAACGCATCCATGTCGTCCGCGAACACGATATGCCGGCGCGTGCGATTGCTTTCCCGCACATAATCCGCGAGCGGTTTGGATGCGCGCACGAAAGCGCCGATATCGCCCACGATTGCGAGCCGCACCTGGTAGTTCACGAATTTCTGCGTGATCTCACCGGCGAGTCCGGTTTTCAAATCGAAGAAAGCAGGATCGAGCCGTGCCGCGGGCAGGGCAACCCATTCCGCGCCGCACGCAAAAGCCTCGCCGACAAGATCGAGCGCGTCTGAAACGCGCGCGATTGCCGAGCCGTCCGGCGCGCAAACCAAAACCTGCGCGCCGCCAATGTCATGGAGCGCGCCGGTCATCGCTTCGCGCTCTATTCGTCGTCTTGGCCGTAGGAATCCGGCGGCACGGTTTCCGTCGCCGGCTTCAGCGTGGCGCCTTCGGCCTTGCGCTTCTTCGCGTCTTCCTTCGCGCGCTGCGCTGCGGCTTCCGCGACCACGGCGTCGAGTTCGATCTGCGAGCAGAGGCCGAGCGAAACGGGATCGACCGGTTTAATATTCGTCGAATTCCAATGTTTGCGCTCGCGCACTTGCTCGATCGTGGCCTTCGTGGTGCCGATGAGTTTCACAACCTTGGAATCCGGCACTTCCGGGTGATTGCGCAGGAACCAATAGATCGCATCTGGACGATCCTGGCGGCGCGCGATCGGCGTGTAGCGCGCGCCTTTCTTCTTGGGCTGCGGCACGTCGATGCGCTTCTGTTCACGCGGCTTGAGCTTGTAATCTTCGCTCGCTTCGCCGCGTGCAATTTCTTCGCGGGTCAAAAAGCCTTGCGCGATCGGATCGACGCCGCGAATGCCCTTGGCGACGTCTTCGTTGGCGATGCCTTGCACTTCGAGGTGATGCAGGCCGCAGAAATCGGCGATCTGCACGAAGGTGAGGGCGGTGTTCTCGATCAGCCACACGGCGGTGGCTTTCGGCATAAGCACGTTGGACATGGAAGGTCTCCGAAATGAAGGGCGCCCGGCGCGTCGCCGAGCGCTTCTGCCTCAGAGCCACGAGCGGCGATCGAGCGCGATCAAGCCTGCTGGGCGCTCATATAGACGGACACTTGGGAAAAGGGAACGTCTATTGCGGGGCGCCGATGAGGGTGAGATCGCGGTTATCCACAGGCTCCCCACGCTTGCCCGTGATCGTGACGGCCGTCCCGCCGCCCTCGGCCGGCGCGGCCCGAACCGTCACCCCGAGCACGGCGGCCATTTCGCGGACGATAAAAAGGCCAAGCCCGACCCGCACTTCCGGGTCGATATCGCCCTGCAGCACGGCGTCGAGCTGGGCTGGGAGGAGCCCGGACCCGCTGTCTCGAATTTCGATGATCGCCTGGCCGTCCGCCGCCCGCGCTTCGACCCGCACCTCGCCGCCCGGTGAAGCTTTGACAGCATTGGAGAGCAGATTGCGGACGATGGCTTCGAACAGCTGCGGGTCGGAATCGAGCCAGAGCGGGGTCGGCCCGAGCGTGACGCGCCCTTGTGCAGCGGCGGCGACTTCGCCGGCCTCGTCAACAAGCTGCGCGAGGACCGGCTCCAGCGCGAACGGATGCGGATCGGGGCGCACGACGCCAGCCTCGAGCCGGGCGACGTCGAGCAGCGAGGAAAACAGCCGCCGCAGCGATCCCGCTGCGGTTTCGATTTTCTCGACGATGCCGCGCTGCTCATCGTCCGCAACGCGCCGTTTGAGCGCCGACAAAAGCAAAGAGAGCGCATGCAAAGGCTGACGCACATCATGGCTCGCAGCTGCCAGCATAAGCGATTTGGCGGCGGCGGCGCGTTCGGCGCGGCTATGCGCTTCCGCCGAAAGCGCGGCGCGATTTTGCGCGATGCGCCAGTCGAGAATGAGAAGCGCCATTGCGGCCAGAATGCTTGCAACCAAAAACGGCGTGACGATCCAAACCAGAAAATCGCCCCGGCTGTCATATTCATCGCCGATATTCTCAAACGTCGCAGCGCGCGCGTTCGCGACCGAGACGAGACGATAAGCGGCGCTTTCCGCGCCCGCGAAATCCGCTGCGTTGTACAGTCCGAGCACGGGACCGACGAAAGCAGGATCGGCGGTGGCGAGCGACTCAAGCCGCGCCAATTGCGCGCTGCGTGTTTCGCTATCGCTCGATTGCAGCGCAAACAAAAGCTTGAGCGTCGCATCCGCCGCGACTTCCGCGCGCTCATAACTCGCGTCGGCGTCAGCCTCGGCGCGCGTCGCCAAATCCATGCGCCACAGCAAAAGCGCAACCAACGCTACAGCTGCAGCCGCGGCGAGAGCGAGCGCAAGCCAGCTTCGCCGCGTAACACCCATGCGCGTCAAAAAGCTGTTCATCACGCCCGACTATCACGCCAACACGGGAGTGACGCAAGGAAGACTTGCGCGAAAGAAGTGCGCTTACGTTTTCAGAATTATCTTTCCCGCGTGAAGGTCGGCGGTCATGCGCGCAAGCGCGTCTTCCGCTTGATCCAATGGGAAAACGCTGTCGATCAGCGGCTTGAAAGCGCCGTGCGCCAGCCACGGCCAGACAACTTGCTCGACCGCTGCGGCGATGCGGGACTTTTCCGCGACGGGCCGCGCGCGGAGCGTCGATCCCGTCACCATCAAGCGTTTCACCATCACGCGTGCAAGATCGATCTCGCCCTTGGCGCCTTGCAGCGTGGCGATGATCGACATGCGCCCGTTCTGTTTGAGAAGGCCAAGATTCTTCGAGAGATATGGCCCGCCGACCATATCGAGAATGACATCGCCGCCACCGGCTTCGCGCAGAATTGCTTCGAAATCTTCAGACTTGTAATTGATGCCGCGTTCCGCGCCGAGCTTTTCGCAAAGCGTTGTTTTTTCCGCCGTGCCGGCCGTGGCGAAAACGCGCGCGCCATGCGCTTTCGCCATTTGAATTGCCGTCGTGCCGATCCCGGATGCGCCGCCGTGAACGAGAAACGTCTCACCCGGTTTCAGCGCGCAGGTTTCGAAAACATTCGCCCAAACGGTGAAGCTCGTTTCCGGAACACCCGCCGCTTCTTCAAACGAAAGGCCGTCAGGAATTGGCAGAACGCATCCCGCATCCGCGATTGCGTATTCCGCATAGCCGCCGCCGCCGAGCAGCGCACACACGCGGTCCCCATTCTTCCAGCGCGACGCGCTATTTGCGTCAGCGATCACGCCAGAAACTTCCAGCCCCAACGTCTCCGGCCAGCCGGGCGGGGGCGGATACCCGCCCAAGCGCTGGACGAGATCGGGCCGGTTCACACCCGCAGCCGCAACCTTGATGAGAACCTGGTCCTTGCCCGGCTTGGGGACCGGGGTCTCGGCCAAGCGTAAGGGCTTGTCTTTCTCATGGTGAACGGCGCGCATCATTTCGGCCATGTCTCTTTTCCTTTAGGTCCGGGACGGCAAGCAGGTTAAAATGCGAACGGAGGTTTGCCCATGTTTGACGACGATGCGTTTGGCCCTGGGAGTAAAAAACCGCTCTCGCTGGAGGCGCAGCTGGAAAACGCGTCCGTCGAGGAATTGGAAGCCCGCATCCAAGCCTTGAAGACCGAGATTCAGGCGTGTGAGCAGAAGATTACCGCTAAGCGCGCCCAGCGAAGCGCCGCTGACTCGGTTTTCGGACGTCGGCCTTCGTGATCGCCTTGCCGTGCGGCCCGGGTCTTGCGATGCCACTCTTGCTATGACCAAGCCTGCTGTCACGCCTCTCTATGATGCCGCGCGCGTGCTCGATTTTGCGCGTTCGGAGGTTTTCGAGCGCACCTTCAAAGAGGGCATGGCGCTGGTCGAAGAAACCGCCGCCTACCTCGATGGCCCTGGCCGCGCCGCGTCCAAGCGGCTCTCCCGCGCCGCTGCGCTTGCCTACGCCAGCGAAAGCATGCGGCTGACGACGCGTCTGATGCAGGTCGCCTCCTGGCTGCTCGTGCAGCGCGCCGTGCGGGATAATGAAATTGCGCTCGCCGAGGCGGGTACGGAAAAATACCGCCTGATCGCGCGGAATGAGCCGCCTGTGTCCGTCCTCGCCGCGACCGAAGAACTTCCAGAGGCGCTCAAAGCGCTGATCGCAAAGGGCGCCGGGCTTTATGAGCGCGTGAAGCGGCTGGACGAAACCATGTATGGCGAGCCCGCCGAAAACGCGGCCAACCCCGTCAGCGATCAGCAGGCCAAGCTGCTCGCCGCGTTCGCCCAAAAATAGCCTAAACGAAAACGGCCCAGCTTCCGCCAGGCCGTTCGAAATCGTCGCAAGAAGAGCTGTTTAGCCCTTCTTCTTCATGAAGCCGCCGAACTTGTCGTTGAAGCGCGAGACGCGCCCGCCGCGATCCATCAGCGTCTGCGTGCCGCCGGTCCAGGCTGGATGCGTCTTGGAATCGATGTCCAGCGTGATCGTCGCGCCTTCCGCGCCGAAGGTCGAACGCGTCTGGTAGGTGGACCCATCGACCATTTTCACGGTGACGAAATGGTAGTCGGGATGGCCTTCGGACTTCATGGGCGTGCTCGCGGGAAAATTGGAAGCGGGGCTGATAGCGGAAAGGGCGGCGAAGGGCAAGTTATAGCCCGACAGTCCTCAAAGCCTCCGCCTGCCGTGCGGCCAGCGCCTCTTCGGAGAAACCCGCGATGCTCTCCTGGAACATGCGCGCGAAATTCCGCTTCGCTTTGAGGTGTAGGAAAGCGGCGCCAAGCCCGAGCGCGGCGCGGTCCATGAACACGAATTCGCGCGGCACGAGAACCGGCCCGAGCGTCTTCAGACGCGCGCGCACGGTCATCATTTCCTTGCGGCCATACTCGCCGGGCGAAACCCCATCCGCGATCGTGCGTTCGCGGTCGTCGAGCATCGGCCCATAGATGAACTTCGCCCAGATCGTTAGCGCATCGATGAGATCGTCGTTGAGGTTTTTAAAGCCCCAATTCTCATACGCGCTAGCAACGCCATCGCGATCCTCGCGCAACAGCGCATTATAGAGATTGACGACGCCCGCCACAAAACGCGGCGGAAAAATCCGCACGCAGCCAAAGTCGAGAAGGTGCAAATTCTCCGCGCCGCTCGTCAGCGCATAATTGCCGAGATGGGGATCGCCGTGAATGACGCCGTAATGCGTCATCGGCCCCCACCATGCAGTGAACAACAAATCAGCGATGCGATTGCGCGTGTCTTGATCTTCGCCAACCCAATGCAGCAGACCTTCGCCTTCGAGCCATGTCATGGTGAGAAGGCGGCGCGTTGATAATTCGGGCACAGGTGCAGGCGTTTTGATGCGCGGCTCATGCGCGAGCATGAGCGCGAACAGCCGCGCATGCTTCAATTCGCGCGCATAATCCAATTCTTCGCGTAGGCGGTCGCCGACTTCAATGATCGCTTCGGAAGAATCGAGCGCGCCATCCATTGTTTTTACAAGGCCAAGCAGCGTCTTCAATTGCGCAAGATCGGCTTCCACCGCGCTCGCCATATCAGGATATTGCAGTTTGCACGCAACCACACGCCCATCGTGCAACGTCGCGCGATGCACCTGGCCAAGTGATGCGGCGGCGGCGGCGTTTTGCTCAAACGATGCAAATTTTGATTGCCAATCGGCGCCGAGCTCAGCGCGCATGCGCCGCTGCACGAACGGCCATCCCATCGGCGGCGCGTTTGATTGCAGCTTGCGCAACTCTGCCGCGTATTTCTCCGGGAGAAGATCGGGAAGCGTCGCGAGCAATTGCGCCACCTTCATCAGCGGGCCCTTGGAGCGCCCCAGCGCATCTTTCAGCGCGCCGGCGAAGCGGTCTTCGCCGCCCATCAGGCGCACGGCGGCGGCGCCCGAAAGATTTGCGCCCACGCGCGCCACGCGGCCTATACGGGCGCTCAATCTATTTCGTTCAGGATCGCGCGGATCGCTCATGTGCTTTTGTTCACGTCTCGGAAACGATGTTTCGAAGGATTTCGTTCACACATAATCGTTCCGAAACGTGCTGAAAATTGTGCCATTTTAACGCGACCGAAATGGGTTGTTCTTAAGGTCTCACGAAAGGCGACTGCAAAAGCAGCGCAATTATGGTGGGCCAGTATGAAGACGATCCTGATCGTTGATGACGATCCGGCTCAGCGTCGCCTGTTGCAGGCGGCTGTTGAGCGCAATGGTTTCCGCACGCGGACCGCTGACAACGGCCAGCAGGCTGTCGACGCTGTCGATGCGCATCCGGATATCGATCTCGTTCTCCTCGATCTCGTCATGCCTGGCCTCACGGGGCAGGAAGCGCTGAAGGAAATTCGCCAGCGCCGCCCAGAACTCGCATGCATTGTGCTGACCGCATCGGGCGGCATCGACACGGTCGTGCAGGCGATGCAGGCGGGCGCGAGCGATTTCTTCGTGAAGCCCGCTTCGCCAGAACGCATCATGGTGTCGATCCGCAACGCGCTCGAGATCGTGAGCCTGAAATCCGAAGTCGGCCGCATGAAGAAAAAGGCGGCCGGTCAGCTCACGTTCGACGATATGGTCGCGACCGCGCCTGTAATGGCGCCCGTCGTGCGTATGGGTCAGCGCGCAGCGAAATCGAATATTCCTGTGTTGATCACGGGCGAAAGCGGCGTCGGCAAGGAAGTGCTCGCGCGCTGCATCCAAGGCGAATCTGAACGCAATGGCCGCCCATTCATTACGGTCAATTGCGGCGCCATCCCTGAAAACCTCGTTGAATCGATTCTGTTCGGTCACGTCAAAGGCTCGTTCACGGGCGCGACGGACAATCACGCCGGCAAATTCGCCGAAGCGAATGGCGGCACGCTGTTCCTTGATGAAGTCGGCGAATTGCCGCTCGACGTTCAAGTGAAATTGCTGCGCGTTCTGCAAGAAAGCGAAGTCGATCCTGTCGGCGCCAAGCGGCCGGTGAAGGTCGATGTGCGCATCATCAGCGCCACGAACAAAGATCTCGCCAAGCTGGTCCAAGAAGGCCTGTTCCGCGAAGATCTCTACTATCGCCTCAACGTGTTTCCCATCGAAGCGCCGCCGCTGCGCGCGCGGGGCGAAGATATTCCTGCGCTCGTGCAACGCTTTATTTCGCGCTTTAACGCGGAAGAAGGCCGTGGCGTGAAAGGGGCTTCGCCGCAGACGATGAAGATGCTGCAAGGCTTCGAATGGCCGGGTAATGTGCGCCAGCTTGAAAACGCCGTGTTCCGCGCGGTGATCCTGTGCGAAGGCGATCTGCTGCAGCCGGAAGATTTCCCGCAGATTTCTGGCTTAAAGCCAGTTCTCTCCGCGGCGAATGATGCGCGCCCGCTCGATCTGCCAGTGCCGGCGAACGATCATGCCTCGCAACAGCTCGGCGCGATCATCGCCCATGCGCAAACGCTTGAAGAAAATCCCGCCGTCAAAATCTTCGACGACGAAGGACATCTGCGTGCGCTGGAATCGGTTGAACGCGATCTGATTGAACTCGCGATCGAACATTACGCGGGACATATGAGCGAAGTGGCGCGCCGCCTCGGCATCGGCCGCTCGACCCTGTACCGCAAGGTGCGCGAACAGGGCATCGACGTGGACCTGAAGGAAGCGGGCTAGTCCGCCTTCGCCTCGACGGCCAGCAGGTCGTCGAGGTCCGGATGCGTCTCCTTGCCGGGACCTCTGTCGAGCGCGTCCTTCATCCGGTCCATGTCCAGTTCGCCTTCCCACTTGGCCA
>JBEVOS010000234.1:0-7779 GCA_040507435.1 Caulobacterales bacterium
AGGGTTTCTTAATGCGCGAGGCCGCGCCCTTGCGGACGCGGCCTCTCCCCATTCGCCCCACGCGTGCGCCAACCAGCGCTGCGCGAATCAATCCCCGTCAGCGCGTCCCCGATCGTCGCTGTGGACGAAATTACAGGCCAAACGCCTGCCAAGCGCCAGCATGAAATGCCGCAAACACGCGCGGCGCGCCGCTTCTGTTGCGCTGCCGACACAGAGTAAAGCTCCGCGCGGCCCCAAGCCTCACAGGCGAACCTTGCGCCCGCGCGCATTTCCCCTTAACGGCTCCCCGCACGCGGTTAACCCCCGCGAGCCCGTAGCTCAGCCGGTAGAGCATCTGACTTTTAATCAGAGGGTCTCGGGTTCGAATCCCGACGGGCTCACCATTTTTGGTCCAGCTTTATTTCTTTCGCATGCGGGCGATGCGCTCCGCCATTTCCGGACCGCGCCCCGCCGTGTGGTGGAGTTCCCAAGCCACGCCCGCGGCCAGCGTCATGCCATCGGTGTCGGCGAGCAGCTTTTTCATGGCGCGAGTCGCACGCCAGCTATTTGCAAGAACTTCACGGCAGAAGCGCTCAGCCTCGGCGTCCAAGTCGCTATCGGGCACACAGAAATTTGCGAGGCCGATGGCTGCGGCTTGCTCGCCCGAATACGTGCGCGACGCGAACATCATCTCATACGCTTTCGCGTGTCCGACGCGGCGCGGCAGCCGTTGCGATAAGCCCCAAATGGGCACGAGATCCCATTTACCGTGCGTATCGGCGAATTTCGCAGTCTCGGACGCGATGATGATGTCCGCAGCAAGCGCAAATTCAAGCCCGCCGGTCAGACAATGGCCGCGGACCGCGGCGACGACTGGCATCGGCAAGGTGGCCAGACGTTCGACGATGCCGCTTTCGAAGCGCTTGATTGCGCCCTCCTCGCCGCCGCTGGAAATCCCGTCGAGATCGTGGCCCGCGCAAAAGCTGCGGCCCGCTGCAGTCAGCAGGACGCAGCCCACGTCTTCGATCCGCAGATCGTCGAGGATTTTCTCGAGTTCCTCAAACATCGCTGCGTTCAAAGAATTGAGCTTCTCCGGCCGGTTCAGCGTGATTTTCAGCAATCCTGCATCAAACGCGGTCTGTATTGCCCCTACCATGGTTTTCTCCTTCGTGCGGACGCTGGAGGCATTAGCGCCCGCCCGAGCCGCTGGCGAGTGCGGGGAACGCAAGCCGTGCGAAAAGGCGTCCCACTTGACGGTCCCGCGCCGCCGGGGCCTTTGTCCGCTATGATCGACATCAAAGACGCGAACCGCCTTTCCGAAGGATTTGAGCTGCCGGCCGCCCCGAAATGGCGCGAGGTCGCGGAAAAAAGCCTCAAGGGCACGCCGTGGGAAAAGCTGGTCGGGAAGACCGCTGACGGCCTGCCGCTGCAGCCGCTTTATCGCGAGGGCGACATCGCCACCGCCGCCGATCCAGTCGGCGTTCCGGGCGCTGCGCCTTTCGTGCGCGGCGTGAGAGCCAATCGGGACACCGCCCTCCCGTGGCACGTGCGCCAAGTGTTCGCGCATCCCGATCCGCACAAGACGAATGAGGACATTCTCGCCGATCTCGAACGCGGCGTTTCATCGATTGAGCTTGTTATCGATCCTGAAGGCGCGAACGGCGTTGCGATCCGCACCCGCGAAGATTTCGACGTTGCGCTTGCGGGCGTCGCGGTCGATCTCGCGCCGGTTTCGCTCGATGCAGGCGCTTACGGATTGTGGGCGGCGGAATTTTTGAAGGCGCGCCTCAAGGGCCTCGCGGCCGAAGGCACGGCGTTCAACATCGATCCCATCGGCGCGCTGATGCGCACCGGCGCCATGGGCTCAGATGACATTTCCAACGCTGCGAAATTTGCGGCGAGCGTGCGCGATCCGCTGCCGACCGCGACAGCATTGCGCGTCGATGCACGCCCGGTTCACGAAGCGGGCGGCACGGACGCACAGGAACTCGCCGCTGCGCTTGCAACCGGCGTTGCGTATCTGCGCGGGCTCACTGAAGCCGGCTTCAGCATCGGCGAGGCGGGCAAGACGCTCTCCTTCACATTTGCGATCGGCTCGGACGTTTTGATCGAAGCGGCGAAGTTGCGCGCGCTGCGCCTGGCATGGGCGCGGGTGATGGAGGCGGCGGGCGCGGCGGAAGCTGATCGCGCCGCGAAAACGCAAGCTGTCACGTCGCGCCGTATGCTCACGCGCCGCGATCCATGGTCGAACATTTTGCGCGGCACCGCTTCATGCTTCGCGGCGGCGGTCGGCGGCGCGGATGCGATCAGCGTTCTACCGCTTACGGATGCGCTTGGCCTCTCGACAGCGTTCAGCCGCCGCGTCGCACGCAACACGCAAATCCTGCTGATGGAAGAGTCCAACATTGGCCGCGTCGCCGATCCAGCGGGCGGCTCATGGTTCGTGGAAGAAATGACTCGCGAACTCGCGGATGCGGCATGGACGAAATTCCAAGCGATCGAAGCGCAAGGCGGCATCGTGGCGGCGCTGACGAGCGGTACGTTACAAAAAGACATCGCAACTGCGCGCGCCGCGAAAGAGAAGACTGTCGCGAGCCGCAAAGACAGCGTCACCGGCGTAACGGATTTCCCGCTGCTCGACGAACGCATGCCGGAAACCGAGAAGGCCGACATCAGGGCGATTATCGCGCGCCAGCCGCAAACCACGGCCCCCGCGCCGAAGAAAGACATCACTGCAGAAGCATTGCCGCCGATTCGCTGGGCCGCGCCTTTCGAGGCGTTACGCGACAAAGCGGAAGCGCAAAAGACGGCGCCGAAGGTGTTTTTCGCAACGCTCGGCAAGCTCGCGGATTTCTCCGCACGCTCGAACTACGCGCTCAATCTGTTCGCGTCGGGCGGCGTCTCCGCGCATCAGCCCGAAGCGGTTTACGAAAACGACGCGATGCGCTGCGCTGCTTGGGCGGCGAGCAATACGCCAGTCGCTGTGCTGTGCGGCACGGACAAGGAATATGCCGCGAATGCCGAAGCAGCCGCGAAAGCACTGAAAGCGGCTGGCTGCACGCATATCGTTCTTGCGGGGAAACCGGCTGACGAAGCGGCGCTCAAGGCGGCCGGCGTCGATCAATTCGTGTTCACTGGCCAAAACTCGCTGGAGGCGCTCAAAACGCTTCATGCCGCGCTTGGGCTCAAATAATCGCACGATGAAGCTGCGCCTCACCCTCGCCATTGCTTTCGCCGCGCTGCTTCTGGCAGCGGGCGGCGCAGTTGCGAGCGGGCGCTGGTCGCCTTGGGCGCATGATTACGTGCAAGGCGTCGACGTTTCGCATCACCAGGGCGCAATCGATTGGCGCGCGCTGGCGCAAGACGGCGTGCGCTTCGCGTATATCAAAGCGACCGAAGGCGGCGACCACGTCGATACGCGCTTTGCCATGAATTGGCGCGATGCGCAGAATGCGGGCGTCGCGCATGGCGCCTATCACTTCTTCACGTTGTGCCGCAGCGCGGATGCACAAGCTGCGAATTTTATCGCGAATGTGCCGAACGATCCCGCCATGCTGCCGCCCGCTGTCGATCTCGAACATATGGGGCCGTGCCGCGAGAATGCCGCGATAACAGATGTGGCCGCCGAGGCGCGCCGGTTTCTCGATCTCGTGCAACTTCATTACGGCGTGCGCCCTATTCTTTATGTGACGCGCGAGTTCCACGATGCGCATCTCGCCGATTTTCGCGGTGAGTGTTTCTGGGTGCGCTCGCTCTATTCGCGGCCAGATTTCCGCCAGCAAGATTGGGTGATCTGGCAGCATCACAATCGCGGATCGAAACGGGGCGTGACTGGCCCGATCGATCTCAATGCATTTCGCGGCGATGAAGCGGCGTTCGCCGCCTTCGCCAATCCGCATCAAACCAACCCGCAAACGGGGACGTAAGAGACAATGACCCTTCCTGATTTCACGAAGATCGCACTTGGCGCGCCCACACCTGCAAAGGGCTCCGCTCCCAGCGGCGATGCTTGGCTGACGCCGGAAGGCATTCCCGTGAAGGCGCTCTATACGGGCGCTGATCGCGCAGGTCTCGACTTCGTCGATTCATCGCCGGGCATGGCGCCGTTTGGGCGCGGCCCTTATCCGACGATGTACGTCAACCAAGCCTGGACCATCCGCCAATATGCGGGCTTCTCCACGGCCGAAGAATCCAACGCCTTCTATCGGCGCAATCTCGCAGGCGGGCAGAAGGGGCTTTCGGTTGCGTTCGATCTTGCGACGCACCGCGGTTACGATTCCGATCACCCACGCGTGCTCGGCGATGTCGGCATGGCGGGCGTTGCGATCGATTCGATCTACGACATGCGCACGCTGTTCGCAGGCATTCCGCTCGATCAGATGAGCGTGTCTATGACGATGAACGGCGCGGTGCTGCCGATTCTCGCGCTCTATATCGTCGCCGCGGAAGAACAAGGCGTGCCGCCGCAAAAACTCGCGGGTACGATCCAAAACGACATTCTCAAAGAATTCATGGTGCGCAACACGTATATCTACCCGCCAGCGGGCTCGATGCGCATCATCTCGGATATCTTCGCGTACACCGCGCAGAACATGCCGAAATTCAATTCAATCTCGATTTCCGGCTATCACATGCAGGAAGCGGGCGCGACAGCGGACATCGAGCTTGGCTACACGCTCGCGGACGGCCTCGAATATGCGCGCGCGGGCGTCGCCGCAGGCATCGATATCGACGCCTTCGCGCCGCGCCTTTCGTTCTTCTGGGCGATCGGCATGAACACGTTCATGGAAATCGCGAAGATGCGCGCGGCCCGCTATCTTTGGGCGAAGATCATGAAGCAGTTCAATCCGAAGGACGATAAGAGCCTCGCGCTGCGCACGCACTCGCAGACGTCCGGTTGGAGCCTCACGGCGCAAGACGTTTACAACAACGCGGTGCGCACCTGCGTCGAGGCGATGGCCGCCGCTTACGGGCATACGCAATCGCTGCACACCAACGCGCTCGACGAAGCGATCGCGCTGCCGACCGACTTCTCCGCGCGGATCGCGCGCAACACGCAAATATTCCTGCAGGAAGAAGCCGGCGTGCGGCGCCCCGCCGATCCATGGGGCGGCTCATACTACGTCGAAAAACTCACCTACGATCTCGCCCAGAAAGCCTGGGCGCATATCGTGGAAGTCGAAAAGCTTGGCGGCATGGCGGCCGCGATCGATCAGGGCATTCCGAAGCTACGCATCGAGGAAGCCGCTGCACGCACGCAGGCGCGCATCGACACCGGCGCGCAGACGGTTGTGGGCGTCAATAAATTCAAGCTCGACGAGCCGGAAGATATTCCGATGCTCAAGGTCGACAACGCAACCGTGCGCGCGATGCAGATCGACAAGCTGAAGCGTTTGCGCGGCGAGCGGAACGAAGCGGACGTTCAGCAAAAGCTTGCGGAGCTCGAAAACGCGGCGCGCGCAAAGGGCAATCTCTTGGAGATGGCTGTGAACGCGGCGCGCGCGAAGGCCACCGTTGGCGAAATCAGCGACGCGCTCGAGCGCGTGTTCAATCGCCACCAAGCCAAGATCCAATCGATTAAAGGCATTTATGGCGGCGAGGCTGCGCAAGATAACATCGTGCAGCGCGCCAAAGCTTTGGTGCGCGATTTCAAGGAAACCGATGGCCGCGCGCCGAAAATTCTCGTCGCGAAAATGGGCCAGGACGGCCACGACCGCGGGCAAAAAGTGATCGCGTCGGCGTTCTCCGATCTCGGCTTCGATGTCGATATCGGGCCGCTGTTCGCAACGCCGGAAGAAGCCGCTGAGCAAGCGATCAAGGGCGATGTGCATGTGGTGGGCGTATCATCGCTTGCGGCGGGCCACCTCACCTTGGTGCCGGCTTTGCGTGATGCGCTCAAAGATCAAAAGCGAGACGACATCATGATCGTCGTCGGCGGCGTCATTCCGCCGGACGATGTTGAGCCGCTGAAGCAAATGGGCGCGAGCGCGGTCTATCCGCCGGGCGCGATCATCGCGCAGGCTGCGATCGATTTGCTTACGGTGCTGAATGCGCGCCTCGGCTATGCGCAGGTGACGCAAAAGGCGGGGTAACAAAAATAACAGGGAGGCGACTATGCTCAGTCACGTAATGATCGGCAGCAACAATCTCGAACGCTCAGCCGCGTTCTACGACCAAGTTCTCGGCGCGCTTGGCGCGAAACAATTCATGAAAATGGAAAACCGCATCGGCTATCGGAGCGAGAGCGGCCCGGCGGTTATGTTGTGCGCGCCGTTCGATGGCGAACCGGCGCACCCCGCCAATGGCTCAATGTTGTCTTTCTCAGCGCCGAACCAGGAAGCTGTCGCCGCTTTTCATGCTGCGGCGCTGGCGAACGGCGGCACGTGCGAAGGCCCCCCCGGCCCGCGCGGCGGCCCGGATTCGAAAGCCTATCTCGCCTATGTGCGCGATCCGGACGGCAACAAGATCGCCGCAATGCATCGCGGCTAATTTTGTTCGTTCGCCTCGGCGTCAACGCGGAAGCGGATCGGAAAACGAAACGGACAGCCGGCGCGGATGCGCGGGTCACGCGGATTGGCGGCGGCGCGGAATTTTCGCGAGAGGCTCAGCGCGGCTTGGCCGAAGCCTTGCCCCGCCGGATCTTCGCCCGCGACAAGGCACGCGATGCGGCGATCCGCTTGAAACGTGCATTCGAGCGCGGCGACGCCGACGATATGCGCGCCGCGCGCCGCAGCCGGATACGCGGCGAACATATCGTCTGGCGTGGGCAATTGCTCCCACTCGATTTGCGCGGGCAACGCGGCGGCTTGCGTTTCGGACGGCTCGCACACTTGCATCGTCGATTGCGCAGAAGCAGCGCTCGCGACGAAAGTCAGCGCAAGAGCGATCAAAGCTGCGCGGCGAAAGCTTGTCATCGCCCGCTCATGCGCAGGCATTGCGGCGCGGAAAAGGCGGGCGGGTGCTTAAGCCGCCTTGCCTTCCAGGCGCGCTTTGGCCTTTTCCGGGCCGATCAGCGCGAAAATCGGCGCCATTTCCGGGCCGTGATCCATGCCCGTCAGCGCTTGGCGAAGCGGCATGAACAAGGCTTTTCCTTTCGCGCCGGTCTTTTCCTTCACGGCGTTGACGAAAACGTTCCAGGAAGCGGCGTCATAGGCGCCATCCGGCAATACGCTGAGCGCGGCGTCCGTGAAGCTCTTGTCGGCGATGACCGGATCGACCGGGCCGTTCACGATGCGCGCCCATTCTTTCAAATCCGGCAGCAGCACGAGATTGCCGCGGATGGCGAGCCAGAAGTTTTCGCCGAGATCGGCGCCGAGGGCGGCCAGTTTCGGCTGCACCGCCGCATAATCCATGTGATGCAGAACCGTTGCGTTGATGCGCTTCAATTCTTCAATGTTGAAACGCGCCGGGGCGCGGCCAATTTTTTCAACGGCGAAGGTCGCAACCAAATCTTCGAACGAGGCTTTCGCTTCGATCGTATCGGATGTGCCGATCGTGCCCAGGTGCGAGATGACTGCGAGCGGTTCGAAACCATCCTCGCGCAATTGCTTCACGGACAGAGATCCAAGACGCTTTCCAAGCTGTTCGCCATCCGCGCCGACGAGCAGTGGAAAATGCCCAAATACCGGTGCGTTTGCGCCGAGCGCCTGGAAAATTTCCACCTGTACGCCGGTATTGGTGACGTGATCTTCGCCACGCAGAATGTGCGTAATCGCGTAATCGACATCATCGACCACCGACGGCAGCGTGTAGAGAAATGCGCCGTCGGCGCGGATCAACACCGGATCGGACAGCGAGGAC
>JBEVOS010000236.1:0-13847 GCA_040507435.1 Caulobacterales bacterium
CCCAATGCGCAACGGCGGCCACATCACACTCGACATGCAGATCAAGCCGCTTTCGCGAGATCCGCCACGAGCGTGTCGAACGCCCACTCGATCCAAGGGATCAGCGCTTCGATATCGCTCTTCTCGATCGTCGCGCCGCACCAAATGCGAAGCCCGGGCGGCGCCGTACGATAAGAGGCTGCGTCAAGCGCAACGCCCTCTTTCTCCAGTAAATCCGCAAGATTTTTCGCGAACGCAGCTTGGCCAGCTTCGTCGAGCGCCGTGACGCGCGTATCGACGATCTTCAAACATACGCCCGTATTGGAAAATGTACGCGAATCTTCCGCGAGCGGCGCGATCCACGGCGTTTTGGCGGCCCAATCATAGAGCGTTTTCGAATTGTCATCCGCGCGCTTATGCAAAGCAGCGAGGCCGCCAATGCTTTCGCCCCATTTCAGCGTGTCGAGATAGTCCTCGGTCGCCAACAAGGAGGGCGTATTGATGACGTTGCCTTCGAACAGCTCCGTGTCGAGCTTGCCCTTCTTCGTCATGCGGAAGATTTTCGGCAACGGCCGATCGGGCGTGAAGCTTTCGAGACGCGCAACGGCGCGCGGCGAAAGAATGATCATACCGTGCGCGGCTTCGCCGCCCATCACCTTCTGCCACGAATACGTGACGACGTCGCATTTCGACCAATCGATCGGCTGCGCAAACGCGGCTGACGTGCAGTCATTGATGGTGATGCCTTCGCGATCCGCCGCGATCCAATCGAAGTTCGGAATCTTGGCGCCGGATGTCGTTCCATTCTGCGTGAAGATGATATCGGCGTTCTTGCGCGCCTTCTCCAGCGGCGGCAGCACGCCATAGGGCCGGCCGACATAAAGCTGCATGTCGGGGAGCTTCAATTGCTCCTTCGCATCCGTCACCCATTCTTCGCCGAAGCTTTCCCAGGCGAACACATCGATGGGCTTGGGGCCGAGCATCGACCACATCGCCATTTCAACCGCGCCCGTATCCGAGGCCGGCACGATCGCTATTTTGAAATCCGCAGGCACTTGCAGCACAGCGCGGGTGCGATCGATTGCTTCTTTCAGCTTATTCTTAGCGGTCTTGGACCGATGCGAACGGCCGAGCGCGGCGCTTTCCAGCGCTTGAAGGCTCCAGCCAGGACGTTTTTTGGTAGGGCCCGAAGAAAAACGGGCGTCCGCCGGGCGCACGGCCGGCTTAGTCAACACAGTCATATTGTACTCCCATCCTCACAGATGAGCGTCCGCCGTTGGGAGCGGATGGCCCAGGCGGGAGATGCCCCCATTTGAATGAAAAATCAATGCGCCCGCATGCGATATTGGCGCACGCCCTCACGGGGCGGCCGAACGGGCGATAATCTTTCGTTAACCGCCCAGCGCGACCATCGCGCCATGATCCGTTCGCTCTTTTACGAATTGCGCATGGCGTGGCGCGCGCATCGCTTATGGCGCCCGGCGCGCTAAATAGCGCAACGGCCTACTCGTTCGCTGCTCGCCCAGGCCCGCTATCGGCTTCGATTTCGTAGACGCGAATCGTTTCGCCTGCGCCGATATCTGCTTCCTTCACGACCCGCACCAGCGTCTCTTCATCGACACGGCGCGATGGCGCCGGATTCTTCACAACGACGATGGTTTGCGGCTTCTCTTCGATGAGCACCGGCTCATCGTCGAAAATCGGCGCAAGCGTTACACGCGTACGGCGGCGGCGCGCCGGCGCTTCCGGCTCGCGATTTGGAATCTGCGCAACCGATTCATCGAGTTCGCCCCGCAAATACACCGCGACTTGCCCAAACAAACGCACGCTTGAAAGCGTCTGAATCGCGCGCGTGAAGCCGCCGCGTTCCGAGGCTTGAAAACCGACGACGCTCTCAAGCCCCAAGCGATCCGCCCAGTAAGGCGCAAGATCGGCAAATGCCGATCCCGTCACCGGATCTTCCGGCAAACCAACGCCCGGCCCAAAAAAGCGCGATACAAAATCGTATGACTTGCCTTCATCCGCAGGTGCGGTGACGGCCATGCAGCCTTGGTGCGGCCCGCGAATGATCCGGTCAATCGCTGCAAAATCCGGCTTCAGATCGCGCACGGCGCTTTCATCTTCCAAAACCACATTCGCGTATTCGCCGATAAACGCGTCGGCAATCGCGGCGCCGCCAAGCGCAGCGCGCAATTCGTCCGGCGCTTCCCAGAACGCGCGCGCGCGGCGCGGAAGATCGAGTGTGAAGCCATCGCTGGTGTTGCGCACGATCAGCGCGCCCGCCTGCGTATCGAACACCACAACTTCGAGGCTCGGATCGATTTCCGTGAGCAGCACCGCGCCTGCGGCGAGCGTGGCGTGGCCGCAAATCGGCACTTCCGTCGACGGCGTAAACCAGCGCAGCTGATAATTGCCGCGAAGGCCGGTCGGCACGAAAAACGCTGTCTCGGACAATTTGTTTTCGGCGGCGATCGCTTGGAGGATCGCATCCGGCAGCCATGCGTCGAGCGGCACAACGCCCGCCGGATTCCCGGTAAACACCCGGTCCGTAAACGCGTCCACGATCCAAATGCGCATCTCTAGTGTCCTGGATTTGAAGTTCGCAAAGTGTTTTGGATCACCTGAAAGGCGAATTTCAAATCCAAAGGGACACTAGAATCCATCACTGCTAGTGCGGTCATCGAACTTGGAATTCGCAAAATGCCTCCATAAAGCGATGACGAATTTCAAGTTCGCCGCACTAGGCGCTCCCTGCCTTTACCCTTTTATGCAGGGCTTAGACCGCGCGCGCCACCTCATTGGCGAATTGTCATTCCCAAAACCGGACAGATCGCATCCGAAAATCGCCTGATAGGCCGCTTTCGGGCTTAGCTGGCGCGCCGTTTTTCCCATTCCCGAACGGCGCCCGCATCGCGCGGGGTGATGTCGGGAAAGTCGGGATCGGCCGTGCCCGGATCGAAATACTTCCAGGACCGCGCGCATTTCACGCCCGGCGCCCGCTCAACGATTACCGCAACATCGTGAACGTCGGAAATACGGAACGCGCCCTCCGGCCCCTCGCCCGCTTCGATCCGCACATCGCTGGCGATGCAGAGTTCGGCAAAGTCGATCTCGTTCATCAGATCGCGCAGGCTTTCATCCTTCACGAACACGCGCGGCGCCGCCTCAAGCGAAGCGCCGAGGATTTTCTCACGGCGCTGCACTTCGATCGCGCCCGTCACGACGCTGCGCGCGCGCCGCAAACGCGTAATCTGAGCGGCCGCTATTTCATCTTTCCAGCTTTCCGGCGTTTCCGGAAATGTGCGCAAATGCACGCTCACTTCGCTCGGATAGCGCGTCGTCCACGCCTCATCCGTCGTGAACGGCATCAGCGGCGCGAGCCAAATGACGAGCCGGTCGAACACCGCATCGAGCGCCGTGCGGCATGCGCGCCGCTTAAGACTCGACGGCGCATCGCAATAGAGCGCGTCCTTCCGCACATCGACGTAAAACGCCGACAAATCGACATTGCAGAACTCAACGATCGCCGAGAGGCCGCGCCGGAACTCGAATTTCTCGTAGCCGTCACGCACTTCGGCGTCGATCTCGTGCAAGCGATGCAGCAGCCAGCGCTCAAGCAGCGGCATATCTTCAAGCGCCACGCGCTCGCTATCTTCGAAGCCGTTCAGCGCGCCGAGCAGATAGCGCAGCGTGTTGCGCAGCTTGCGATAAGTCTCCGAGCTTTGGTCGAAGATCGTCTTCCCTACGCGCAACTCGTCCCGAAAATCCGCAGCGGCGACGAGCAACCGGAAAATCTCGATTCCGTATTGTTTCTGCACCTGCTGCGGCTCGACGCCATTGCCGAGCGATTTCGACATTTTGCGCCCATCTTCCGCAACGCAAAACCCATACGTGATCACGGCCTCATACGGCGCACGCCCGCGCGTGGCGCAGCTTTCCAGCAACGAAGATTGAAACCAGCCGCGATGCTGATCGGCGCCTTCAAGATAGACATCCGCCGGATAAGGCAGCGTGTCTTTTGTATTCAACACGAAGGAATGCGTGCAGCCGCTGTCGAACCATACATCGAGAATGTCTTCGACCTTTTCGAAATCCTCGGCCTTGTATTTAGCGCCAAGGAATTCTTGCGCGGGCGTTGACCACCAAACATCAGCGCCCGCCTTCTCCATCGCCGCGATGATGCGCGCATCGACTTCGTCATCCATCAGGATTGCGCCGCTCTGCTTGTTCACGAACATCGCGAGCGGCACGCCCCAATTGCGCTGGCGCGACACGAGCCAATCGGGCCGATCCGCCACCATCGCCTTGATGCGGTTCTGATCGCGCTCGTCGCGCACGCGTTGTTGGCCCCAGTCGACACGCTCGACTTCATCGAGTGCGACTTCGCGAAGCGTTTTTCCTTCGTGATAAGGCTTATCGAGCGCGACGAACCATTGCGGGGTCGCGCGAAAAATCAGCGGCGCGCGCGAGCGCCACGAATGCGGATATTGGTGCGTGAGCCGCCCCCGCGCGAGCAGCGCGCCCGCTTCGATCAGCGCTTTGATGACGGCTTCGTTCGCAGGGCCATCCTTGCCTTGGTTCTTGCCGTCGAGCGTGACGATCTCGAGCCCTTCAAAACCTGGCGCCCCGCTCGTCAGCTTGCCTTCTTCATCGACGGTGTAGGGAATGTCGGCCTGCTTATGGCCAGTCGCGAGCCAGATCGCGAAATCGTCCGCGCCGTGGCCCGGCGCCGTGTGCACAAAGCCAGTGCCCGCATCATCCGTGACATGATCGCCCGCCAATAACGGAACATCGAATCCGTAGAGCGACTGCTCCCCCCCGATGGGGGAGCTGTCGTCGCGCAGCGACGACTGAGGGGGTGATGCGTGAGACGCGGACGAAAGAGCCGCACGCGGCTCTGCTTGCGACGTCACAAACGCACCCCCACCGGCCGCTTCGCGGCCCGCCTCCCCCATTGAGGGGGAGGCTGGGCGCCAATTGCGAAGCGGATGCGCGCAGACAATTCCATTCGGATCGAAATCCGCGACGCGTTTCCACGCCGCCGCCTTCGCGCTTTTTAGCGCATCTTCAGCGAGCTTATCCGCGATCGCGATTTTATCGCCCGGCTTCACCCACGGCTCGAATTTCAAATCGCTTTCGAGCGCGGTGACTTCATACACGCCGTAGGAAATATCTTTTGAATATGAGATCGCGCGGTTGCCGGGGATCGTCCAGGGAGTTGTCGTCCAAATGACGATACGCACATCGCTATCGCCGCCCTTCACGATCGGAAACTTCACCCAGATCGTGTGGCTCTGCTTTTCCTGATATTCGACTTCCGCTTCCGCAAGTGACGTGCGCTCCACCGTGCTCCACATCACCGGCTTCACGCCGCGATAGACAAGCCCCGTGCGCACCACCTTCAAAAACTCCGCCGCGATCTTCGCTTCGGCGGAAAAACTCATCGTTGAATAATAATTTTCCCAATCGCCTTCGACGCCGAGGCTACGAAACTCCTTCGCCTGCAACGGAATCCATTTGTCTGCGTAATCGCGGCACGCTTTGCGGAATTCGACCGGCGAAACGTCCTGCTTCTTACGGCCCTTGGCGCGGAAATCTTCTTCGACCTTCCATTCGATCGGCAGGCCATGACAATCCCAGCCCGGCACGTAATCGGCGTCGAAGCCCATCATCTGCCGCGTGCGGACGACAAAATCTTTCAGGATTTTATTTTCGGCATGGCCGATATGGATCGGGCCGTTCGCATAGGGCGGGCCGTCATGCAGCACGAAAGTCGGGCGGCCTTTCGCAGTCTCGCGTAGCTTTTGGTAAAGCGCGATCTCATCCCACCGCTTGATCCATTCCGGCTCGCGCGCGGGCAGCCCCGCTTTCATCGGAAAAGCGGTTTCGGGAAGGAAAAGCGTTTCGCGATAGTCGCGCGTTTTGGGCTCATCGGCCACGAGGAAGCTCCGGCGGGAAGGAAAATCGAGTTAGTTAAAATCCCGGCGCCGCGGAGACTAACGCTGACGCAATTCCAGGCGGAAAACCGGTTCCCACTTTTCCTGGAATTGCCCAGTGCTCAGACGCGGCCCGGGCTTCAAATTCGTATGATGCGGATAAGCATGAGGCTTCCTACCAAGCTTCGCAGCGGAACGCCAACATGCCCTCGCGCCGGGCCGCAGCGCCCGCTAACCTGCCGCCATGACCACGCCGCCCTTCCAAGCCCTCGTCATCCCCGTCACCGCCTTTCAGCAGAACACGTCGCTGATCTGGTGCGCGGAAACCAAGAAAGCCGCCTTCGTCGATCCCGGCGGCGACGTTCCGCGCCTGATCGGCGCGCTGGAAAAGGCTAGCGAGCAGCATGGAATTGTCCTCGACAAAATCCTGCTGACGCATGGCCATATGGACCATGCAGGCGCGGCGGCCGAGCTTGCGGAGCGCTACGGCGTACCGGTTGAAGGGCCGCACGAGGATGAGGCTTTTCTGCTCGAAAATCTTTCCCAGCAAGGCGCGAAATATGGAATGCAATCGCGCGACGTAACGCCTGACCGTTGGCTGAAGGATGGCGACCAAGTGAGCCTCGGCGCGCTCGCCTTCGATGTCGTCCACTGCCCCGGCCACACGCCGGGCCATGTCGTCTTCGTGCAGAAAGACGCCCGCTTCGCATTCGTCGGCGACGTGATTTTCCAAGGCTCTATCGGCCGCACCGATTTCCCGCGCGGCAATCATGCCGATTTGGTCTCGTCCATTCGCAACAAACTATTCCCGCTTGGCGACGATATTCGCTTCTTGCCGGGGCATGGCCCGATTTCCAGCTTCGGCCAGGAACGCCAAACCAACCCGTTTGTCGCAGATCACAGGTTCGGCTAGCCTAATTGCGGCGGCGGCCCGACAGGTCTAAACCGCCGCTCATCCGCCTTTCGCGGCGCCCAGGCATCCCATGACAAACGCGCACGAATTCACGTTCACCCAACTTGCATCCAGCGAAAAAATTCCGCTGAGCGAATTTGCCGGAAAAGCCGTTCTCGTCGTCAATGTCGCAAGCGCATGCGGATTGACGCCGCAATATCGCGATCTCGAAGCGCTCTATGAAGCGAAAGAGAAAAAAGGCCTCGTCGTGCTGGGCGTGCCCTGCAACGATTTCGGCGGCCAGGAGAGCGGCACGGAAGAGGAAATCGGCGCATTCTGCGATACGAAATTCAGCGTGAAATTTCCACTGACCGGCAAGGTCGACATTCTATCCGCAGAAAAACGCCATCCATTTTACGCATGGATCGCAAGCGAACTCGGTGATTCCGCGCTGCCGCGCTGGAACTTCCACAAATATCTGATCGGAAAACAGGGCGAGCTTTTAGAGAGTTTTGGCTCGAAAGAAGCGCCGCTTTCGCCCGGCATGCTGACAGCGATCGGCAAAGCGCTCGCTTGAGCGTTAATGCATCATCTCCAATTCAGCGGCCGCGTCCCTATCCTGCGCATCTTTCAGAGCTTTGGACTTTGGCTTCATCAGCCATTGAAAAAATGAACACACGAAAAGCAGCGCGGCTAAAAACAAGAACATATCGTTGAACATCATCACCAGCGCTTCCCGGTCGAGCAAGCTGACATAACTCATGATCGCTTGCCGGTGCGGATCAGCGCCGCCCGTATTCGAGAAAAACGCTTCATAGCCGGATATTCTCTGCTGAACATACGGATCGGCGATGTTCGCATTGGTGTAGAGTTCTTGCCGGTGCAGCGCGTAAGAATGCTGTTGCAGCGTCGAAAGCAGAGCGAGGCCCACGGCCCCGCCGAGATTGCGGATCAGATTGAACTGCCCCGTCGCCGCGTGGATAATATGCGGAGGAAGCGATTGCATCGCTGGCTGCATGAGCGATGTGAACGCCATCATAATGCCGATCGCACGCACGACCTGGGGCCACACGAAATCGTTAAACCCGCTCTGCGCCGTCAATTGCGACTGCATCCAGCATGAGAGCGCAACCAGCAAAAAACCCAGAAACCCCAATGGCCGGAGATCATCCAGCTTCAACATCACGCGCGACAAGACGGGCGCGACGAACATCATCGTAAGTCCCTGCGCGAAAAGCAGATGCCCAACCTGCTCGGAATTCAACCCGCGCACCTGCGCGAGGAAGAGCGGCTGTAGCGTCAATGGCCCGAACAACGCAAATCCGACGATGAAAATCAGCCCGGCGCCGGTCGCGAATACGGGATAGGTCAATGGCCGCAGATCGACGATCGGATTTTTGTTCGTAATCGCGCGCCAGAAAAACAACATGCCTGCGAATAGGCTTACAACCCCGAAGAGCACGATCTCACCGTCAGAGAACCAGCCTTTGCTCGGCGCTTCCTCAAGCGTGTATTCAAGGCAGCCGAGAAACAACGCAAGCGCAATCAAGCCAACATAATCGATGCGTTTCAGCATCGAGAAATTGCGCTCGTCCAGCTTCACGAAGCGCCAGACGAGAAACGCCACCGCGATTGAAGGTATGACGTTGATCGTAAAAAGCGCGCGCCACCCGAAATGCTCGGCAATCATGCCGCCAATCGTAGGCCCAAGCGATGGCGCCGCAGACGAAACAAATCCCATCAACGTAGACGCCATCGGCAGCTTTGATTTCGGAAAGACGAGGAAGATCGTCGCCATCGTCGTCGGGATCATCGCCGCGCCGACAAAACCCTGGATCGCACGAAACGCGACGAGCGAATTCATGTCCCATGCGAGCGCGCACGCCCAAGACGCCGCGCCAAATGCTAACGCGGATCCGGTAAAAAGGATGCGAATTCCAAGCGCGCGCCCAAGATAACCCGAGAGCGCAATGCCAATCACTTCACCGATCAGATACGCAGATTGTACGCGCGTGATTTCGCTGCGGCTCGCGCCGAGGCCCGCTTGAATTGAGCCGAGCGAACTCGCGACGATCTGGATATCCAGAATCGCCATGAAGTTGCCGAAGATCATGCAAAGAAATCCGACCCAGATGACGAGCGGGATTTTTTCGCCTTCGGCAACCAGCGTCATCGCGGGCGCTCCGTCATGGATGCGTGTCGATCTTTACCGTAGCCGAAAGGCCCGGCCGCAATATCGTGAGACGCGCCGCCTCTTCCGGGTTCAGGCGAATGCGCACGGGCACGCGCTGCACGATCTTGGTGAAATTGCCCGTCGCTGTATCCATCGGGATGATGGAAAATTCCGCGCCAGATGCCGGCGAGATAGATTCGACAACGCCATGGACGGGCGTGTGCTCATCTATATCGACAACGATCTCCGCAGGTTGGCCAGGGCGAATTTGTGTGAGCTGCGTCTCTTTAAAATTCGCAACCACATAAAGTGAATGCAGCGGCACCACGGCCATCAGCGGAGCCCCCGGCTGCACCAATTGCCCAACGCGCACTTGACGATCGCCGACAACGCCGTCGATCGGCGCGCGTATCATCGTGCGCTCTAAATTCAGCTCAGCCGCAGCAAGCGCCGCGCGGCTCGCTTCAACGGACGCGCGTGATGCAGCCGCTGTGCCGCTCATCTCAGCTGCGCGCGCCTCGATCTGCTGCATGCCAGCTGGTGATAGAATCCCGCGCCGCGCGAGCGGCCGGTAACGCGCAAGATCCGACGCCGCCAATTGCCGCTGCGCGCCGACCGATTGAAGCTCTGCTTCCGCACGTGAGAGATTGGCGCGTTGCTCCGCAACGGCCGCGAGATATTCCGCCTGATCGAGACGCAACAGCACATCGCCGCGCGACACATTCTGATTGTCCGCCACATCGACGCTTTCAACGTAGCCGCTGACTTTCGCCGAGATCATCGAGATATCCGCGCGCACGTAAGCATTGTCAGTCGATTGATGAAAACGGCCATCGACTTGCCAATTGATCGCGAGCGCGAGCAGCGCAATCACAACGATCGCGGCGACCGCCAACATCGCGCGTTCCGTGATGCTTCTGGAAACCAGCCAAGCCTTCACACGCGCGATCGAGTCACGCGTCGGCATCGCTATATGAAAGCCAGTGTCATCTGGCATCTAGGTTCCGTCCCGAATGGCGTGCTTAGGCTACGCTTCTATAGTATTACGAGTAAACGACGGATGTAGTATCTGCTACTGTAATATTAAGTGTATTTCCTCTTACAAGTGCTATACTGAGACTCAGCGTCACAGGGCGAAAAAGCCGCGGACGCGAGGGAGGAAAACATGATGGCTCGCGAACAGGGCGATTCAAATAGGGCTGGGCGCCCAATGTCCCGCGGCGAACAGCGCCGCATAGCATTTCTCCAGGCAGCTTCTGACGTCTTCCTCGAGCAAGGCTACGAGGCAGCCAGCGTGAACGAAGTGGTGCGCAGGGCGGGCGGATCGCTGGCGACGCTTTACTCCCAGTTCGGGAATAAGGACGGCCTCTTCTGGGCCATGATCGAAGATGCGACGGCCCGATTTGGCAGCGCCATGAAGGCTGAGGCGGAAGACGATGACCGCCCACTGCGCGAAGGCCTCCAAGCGATCGGCGAAGAATATCTGGGCCGCATGCTGGAACCGCGCGGGCTCGCCATGTTCCGCGTCATGGTCGGCGAGGCGAAGAAGTTTCCAGAAATCGCGCGCCGCTTCTTCAAACTCGGCCCGGACCACACCCGCAGCGCCGTCGCCGCTTATCTGATGAAGCGCGGCCCCGCTGAAGGCGTCACTTATGATCAAGACAGCGCCGATCTCGACGCCGCTTTCTTCTGCGAGATGATCCGCTCCCGCCATCACTACCGGATGCTGTGGGACGAACTCTATCAAGTCACAGAAGAAGACCAGCGCGCACACGTGACCGCCGTCGTGGACCGCTTTCTCAACGGCGTGCTTCCCCGCTAATAGGAGCGGATGAAGCAAGCATCGAACCGATCCGCCATCGCGCCATTTCTCGCTATGGAAATGGCGCGAGAAGCGGATCGCATTATTTCCGCCGGCCGCAACATCGTGCGCTTCGATGTTGGCCAGCCCTATTTCGGCGCGCCAGCGCGGGCGCTTGACGCGGTGCGTGACAGCTTCAACGCAAACGCGCTTGGCTACACCGAAGGGCTCGGGCTCTACGCGCTGCGGGCGCGGCTTTCGCGCTTCTACGCGGAAAAACACGGCGTCGATGTTTTGCCGGAGCGCATCGTCATAACGACCGGCGCATCTGGCGCTTTTTTACTAGCGTTTCTTGCGTTGTTCGATGCTGGCGATCGCGTCGCGCTCGCCGCGCCCGGTTATCCGCCCTATCGCCAAATTCTCTCAGCGCTCGGCATAAAACCCGCGATCGTCAGCGCGGAGGCGCACGAACAATACCAGCTTGCGCCACATCACTTGGATGAACTGTCCGAACGCAGTCCGCTCGCAGGCGCGTTGATCGCAAGCCCGGCCAATCCGACGGGCGCAATGTTGAGTAAAACGGGATTGGCGGCGCTCGCCGCCGCCTGCCGCAACCACGGCGCAGCGCTCGTCTCCGACGAAATCTATCACGGCCTCACCTATGACGGCCGTGCGTCGAGCGCGCTTGAAGTCGATGACGGCGCCATCGTGATAAATTCCTTTTCGAAATATTGGGCGATGACCGGTTGGCGCGTCGGCTGGACCGTCGCGCCGCAACATCTCATCACGCCGCTTGAACGCCTCGCGCAAAATCTCACCGTCGCGCCGCCGACGCCCGCGCAAATCGCGGCGCTTGCTGCGCTTGAATGCGAGGAGGAATGCGAAGCGCGCCGCACAATCTATGCGCGCAATCGCGATATCCTTCTTAAAGCGCTGCCAAAAATCGGACTTTCGCCGATCGCGCCGCCGGACGGCGCTTTTTACATGTTGTTGGATATCTCCCAGCATGGCGGAGATAGCCGCGCATTTTGCGCCCGCGCGCTCGAAGAAGCCGGCGTCGCGCTCACAACGGGCCTCGATTTCGACGATGCGCGCGGCGCCGGATGGGTGCGCCTCGCATTCGCGCGTGAAACCGGAGAAATCGAGGAAGGCGTCGCGCGGCTCACGCGCTGGCTTGGCTGAATGCTTGCAACGCAGCGCGTTCAGGGATCGTTCAGCTACGGTTCAGCCTGAGGCGCGCAGCTTGAAGGCTGCGAGGGTGTGACAGGCGAAGGCCGCGCACGGAGAGTCCAAAATGAGAAAATTGCTTATCGCCGCAATCGCGGCGTTGAGCGCGACGGCTTGGGCGGGGCATGCTTCCGCACAGGACGGGCGCGGCCAGCGAGAATGGCGCGGCGGCGGTGATCGTGGCGGTGAAAACCGTGGCGGAGACCGGCAGCGCGGCGATGGCGGCGAGCGCCGGGAGTTTCGCCGCGGCGATAATGGCGGCGGCCAACAACAAGCGCCGCAACAGCAAGAACGCCGGCGCGAATGGTCTCAACAAAATAATGGCGGCGAAGCCCGGCGCGAATTTCGGCGTCCCGACGGCGGCGGTCAGCAGCAACAACCGCAATGGCAAGGTGAGCGGCGCCGCGCCGAGGGCCGTCCCGACTTGCGCGGACAACAACCGCAACAGCAGCCCCAACAACCGCCGCGCGTACGGCCGCGCGACAACGGCGAAGGTCTAGCCGGTGCGCCTGACAACGCACGCCGCTGGAGCGATCGCGGCGAACGGCGCGATCCGCCGCAAGCACGGCAAGCGGATCAAAACCGCGACCGCAATTGGCAAAATCGCCAAAATCAAAATCGCCGCGAAGGCGATCGGCGTTGGACCGATAACAATCCGCGTCCCAATCAGAGTCAGTGGAACGGTCAAAACCAGGTTCGCCGCGATGACGGCGCCCGCGGCGGCGATGACCGTCGTGGAGATGCCCGTCGTGGAGATGCCCTCCGTGGAGATGATCGTCGCGGCGATGACCGGCGTTGGAACAACAACGACAATCGGCGCGGCGACAATCGCTGGAACGACAACAATCGCGGCGGCGATCGCCGTTGGGCCGGCAATGAATATCGCGGCTATGACGGCCATCGCGGCTATGACCGGCGGTGGAGCGATTGGCGGCGCGTGCCGCATGGCGGCTTCTTCAATCAACGCTACGCACATGCGCTGCATAATCATTGGGGCGGCTCATATTATTGGTGGTCGTACCCGAATTGGCGCCGCCCGCTGCGCGGCTATCGCGTCGGCTACATCATTCCGTACGACCTCTATTGGGAGCCGGTGCCGTGGGAGATTTACTCCTACCTGCCCCCGCCGCCCTATGGCTGCGATTACGTGATGGTCGGCCGCGACATCCTGCTGATCTCGCTCGACAACTACCTCGTCATCGATGCGCTGATCCTCGCCGGTTATTGATCACGCACATATCGCGCGGCTCCAGCGAAAGCTGGGGCCGTTTGCGTGATGGCGCGCACGCCAAGCATAAGATCCACGCAACCGCCGATCCACGAAAGCCCCCGCTCCCCCTCGATGGGAGCTGTCACGCGCAGCGTGACTGAGGGGGTGAGCGCGCTTCGTTTCCGAACTGCCGCGTACGGCTCATGATGCAAACCGCGCGGGCGCAACTCCACCCGCTGGGCTTGCCTCCCCCATCGAGGGGAAGGCGGGCGCTTATCCTACAAGCGCATGCGCTGAACACGTTGCGCCGCAAGCGTTTCAGAAAAAATCGCGCCGATAAACGCTACAGCGCCGCGCTGGGCGTATGCTGCTCTTGTCGTTCGATCGTGGAGGGCTAACGGATCCAACAGCCGCTTGAATCGGACGGCGCGGCGAGCGCGAGTGACGCTGGTTTAGTGAAAGCTTGATCAGCAGAGCGGTGCGGGAAACGGAGCTACCCCGTCAACGCATCATGCCTCCGGGGACCTGAAACCGGAGGGTCTGGAATTCCGTTGGAGGAATTCCACGCGCATTGGGCGGACTGCCTTGGAGCGAACAGCTCCTCACGAGGAAAGCTCAAATAAAACGCT